>CAXMLT010000771.1:0-4029 GCA_964194245.1 uncultured Hyphomicrobium sp. | reverse complement strand
CTTCGGGCTGGGCGGGCCGCTTCATAGGTGTGTCGCTGCCGAACTTTGCGACTTTATTGGCCTGCTTGTCGGCGGGATTGAGGGGCGTCCAGACCGGCCCCGGCGCGACCGCATTAACACGTATGCCTTTGTCGATCAGATGCGTGGCAAGCGAGCGCGTGAAAGCGTGAATGCCGCCCTTGGTCATGGAGTAGTCGAGCAGGTCCTTATTGCCGAGAAGGCCAGTAACCGAGCCGGTCATGATGATAGCGCTGCCGTTCTTCATTTCCGGAACGGCGGCTTTGGCCATATGAAAATAGCCGTACAGATTTGTCTTGATGGTGCGGTCGAAGTGCTCCTCTGTCAGGTCTTCGAAGTCACTGACGTGTTCCTGAAACGCAGCGTTGTTGACGAGGATGTCGAGTTTACCGAGCTCTGTCACCGTTTTCTTAACCGCTGCCTCGCAGAAATTCGGGTCAGCAACATCGCCGGACAGGAGGATGCAACGGCGCCCTTCTTTCTCTACGGCGCGCTTGGTCTCTTCAGCATCCTTGTCCTCAACAAGATACGCAACCGCGACGTCGGCTCCCTCCCGTGCGAACAGCACGGCGACCGAACGCCCAATGCCGGAATCGGCCCCCGTAACCAGCGCGACCTTCCCCTTGAGTTTCTCTGATCCCTTGTAGTGAGGCGCGTCGTACATCGGCTTGAGGTCGAGTTCCGCTTCCTCTCCCGGCTTCTCAAGGTGCTGACCGGGAAGCGGCGGCTCCGGATAAATTCGCGCGCCCGCTTGCATTGCGTGGCCGTTCTTTTTTGCCTGGCCACCACCTTTCTCTTTCTCATCGATCTCGCGCTGGATCATCCGCTCCGCGCGGGCAGCTTCCTCCGCGCCTTTGCGGAATTTGGACAGGTTTAACGTTTCTGAACCGCTGGATTGACCCATGACATCCTCCAAAATTCGTCAGCCATCCAACGTGTTGAGCAATGGGTAGTTCCGAAAAGCCGCGACGCGGGGCGCAAGCGAAGCGCGCAATGCTGACGCCTCGGTTTCCCGGTTCCACGGCCATCGTGAGGGCGGCTCGCCTGGGCGGGGACGAGTGGGAGCCGCTCGCATTTGCGGCTGGCGATGGCCGCGTTCGTCACATAAACGGTCAACCGATCGATGCCCGCCTCCTCCAATGCGTGGCCGAGGAGCTGGCCCGCAGGGCCGACGAATGGGTGTCCAGCAAGGTCCTCTTTGTCGCCGGGCTGCTCGCCGACGAGCATTATCGCGACCGGCGCCGGGCCTTCGCCGAACACCGTCTGGGTAGCGTTACGCCACGGGGGGCAGCGCCGGCACGATGCCGCCTCTTTACGCAAGTACTCCAGGTCCCCGGCGATGTAGTCGATCGAACCTCCTGGAGGTGCGGTCCCGCGAAAGAAGCCCAACATCAACTAAAGGCCAGCATCGGTGTGGAGATGGAAGAAATAGCGCGGCATCATGGGTTGGACGACTGGCTTCCCGACGTTACCCCTGAGCTTGAGGGTCCGTGTCACCGCGACCCCAGATAAAAGCCCCCAAAGACGATTGCGGCCACTAGGAATGCGCCTGCGACCGTTCCAAACTCACGTCTGTTTGCTGCGCCGCGATCAGCTAGCGGCCTCAAATGTTGCGGCATGGCTGTCTCCCAGATTTTTCGGGGCAACGGAAATGTTCCCCGATGGGAACGCTCACAACCGAAACCGGCTCCGGCCCCTAGATTCAGCGACCGGTTTTTTTGGGCCATCAATCGGCGATGTTCATAAGCGGCGCTTGAGCGCATTCCGGCTCGTGAACATCACGAACCCGTCTCTACGCGTGCGTTGTGGAGTTTGCCGCGCGCCGTGATTTTGCACGCCTGACCTTTGCAGTCGCAGCGATTCCATCGGTAGACGTGAGGGAAGTTGTCGTCCATCGGGATTTCCGCGCCGATTCCGTGAGCGCCTTGAGTTGGCCTCGAAGTATCGGCCCTGTGACGGCATCCGTGAAGTAGCCTTCGTTCCTCAGCCGGTCTTTGATTTCGCTAACATCGGAATACAGACCTGTTCGGGCCAGTTCGAAGGCACGTTCGATTGCGGTCTTGTTCGGTTCCATGGCGGTCACAAAGGTGAGGATGTGTTTCTGAAATGAATGACCGCGCGACGATGCAGAACGTCGACGTTATCTTCGCCCTTGAGGACCAATTCCAGAATCGGGAGACGCGCTCTCGCTTCTCTACTTCGAGGCTTCCATCCCCGATGCCCAGTTCCTCGCAAGTCGCTCCGAATGCAAACCCTAGAGCCATCATCTTCATCGGCTCTAGGGTGAAGTCAGGCATCAACATCGCGGCACTCCACGTAACGACTTCAAATCCAACGCGGAAAGAGCCGTCCGGTTCCTCAAAACTTTCCTGATTGCGCTGCTAATATCGGCCGGAGGTACTGAAACCGCTGGCCACAGCCAAGCTCTAGCGCGGGGTGGTCGGCTTTTCCCAGAGTAGTTGCTAGGGAGAACGGGAGGAGCAACAGCCTGTCGCCGAAAGGTTCGCCGGCCAGCCGCTTGGGGGATCACGCGGCTGATAAGTGGCGGTATGCCCGTATGTCGGGGCTGTGGATCAAGACGGTGAAGAAGAAGCCGAAGGTCCGCGGCAAGGATGTGGGCGGATATCAAGCGCATCAGAAGCGAGCTCAAGCTACCTGCCGATTAGAAAACGCCGCAGGAAAACGCACGCCAGCCGGGTTGCCGTCCTGGCCGCATACACAGCCCGAGTACATCGGTGGAAACAATCGCGGGTCCACAAGTCATCTAGCTCGCGCGGCCTGTTGGCTATCGCTTCATCGCTCCCGAACTCTACTGTCGCCGTGACGGAGAGATGGCGGCAGGGTGGTTGAGCTGACACGGGGGCGGATTATTTTCTGAGCGGAACTAAATCCCAAATCCTTCGTTGATTGCTCAGTTCGCAGACAAGGCGCTCGAAGATGCACGAAATCATTTACCTTGTTGGATTGGTCGTGGTGATCATGTTCGTGTTGAGCCTGCTCGGACTTCGCTAACGGAGGAGCTGGCCATGGCAACCGAACTCGTCATCGAAAGAAGTCATGTGGAATGGAGCCCGGTTTTCGCCGGTGCTCTTGCCGCCGCCGCCCTCGCCTCTGTACTTCTCACTGCAGGCGCCTCTTTGGGTCTGTCGCTGATTTCGGCTTATCCAGTTCAATCTTATGCGAAGTCCGCTGGAACGATTGCGGCCGCTTGGTCACTGATCGTGACGATCGGGTCGTTCATGCTCGGGGGCTACATCGCCGGGCGGCTGCGCTCATCCTGGCGCGAGGGCGCACCCGATGAGGTCGCCTTCCGCGACGGCATGCACGGCCTCCTCGTCTGGTCAGGGGGCATCGTGGGTGGCGCACTACTGGTGATGGTCGCCACCATCACCACCGCGCAGGTGGGCGCGCAGGTCGCATCCAGCGCCGCTGCGCCGAGCGATACCGTTCTTGCGCCCGCTACTGACACGCTGCTTCGCTCCTCGCCAACCGCGACCGCCCCCACTGCCAGCACCGCTCAGCTCGACCGCGATGAAGGTGCGCGCGTTCTCGCGGCCTCCGTCGCCAATGGCCTGATGAGCGGGAATGATCGCACCTATTTGGCGCAAAAGGTGGCGCAACGCGCCGCCATTCCTCAGGACGAGGCTGAGAAGCGCGTTGACACCGCCTTCGCTGACGCTCAGCGCGCGGTGGAAAAAGCCCGCAAGGCCGGGGTACTCACCGGTCTATTGACCGCAAGCGCCCTGCTGATCAGCTTGGCGGCGGCCTGGTACGCGGCCCAACGAGGGGGGCATAACCGCGACCACAACGTCTGGCCCGGGCGCACGATAGTTCGGCCCAGCACCAGGCCGCCTTTATAAGCCCAGCCCATCAATAGCGGAGCGTGCGTTAGTTCAGGGGAACGTCCGAAGCACTCATCGCCATTGTTTGAGGCCGTCGTCGACAACGACGGAAAGGAATGACCCAAATCTTTGGAGAAAGCTAAATGGCTCGCGACCTTCTGCTCTGGCT
>CAXMLT010000770.1:0-3004 GCA_964194245.1 uncultured Hyphomicrobium sp. | reverse complement strand
GCTCCCAGTTCTGGCCGAAGCTCTCGTAATAGACGAGCGCGGCGGCGGTCGAGAGCGCGAGCTGCGTGGCGCCCGGATCGGGCCGCAGGCGCAGATCCGTGCGGAAGACATAGCCGTCGCCCGTGCGCTCCTCCAGAAGCTGCACGAGGTCGCGCGTCAGGCGCACGAAGAACTTCGCCGGCTCCTGCCCGGGCGCGAGCGAGATGCGATCGGGATCGTAGAAGACGATGAGGTCGACGTCGCTCGAATAGTTGAGCTCGCCGGCGCCGAACTTGCCCATGGCTAGGACGATGTAGCCGGCTGGCGAGACGCGACCGTCACCGTGTGCCCACCACTGCCTGCGCGCGGCGGCCTCGCGGAACAGGAAGCCGACAGCGCCGGTGAGTGCGGCGTCTGCGCATTCGCTCAGTGCCGCGGTGACGGTCATCGCCGGCCACACCCCGCCGAGATCGGCGAGCGCCGTGAGCAGCGCCACCTCCGTCTTGAACGCGCGGAGCGCGCGCATGGCCGCTGGGCGATCCAGCGTGGCCTGCAGCTCGGCCGCAAGCTCGACGCTGAGTTCCGCCAAACGTGTTTCGGGCGCGCGCGTCAGTAGTCGCTGCAGGCGGGCAGGATCGCGCTCGATGAGGCCGCCGAGATAGGGCGAGCCGGCGAGGATGCCGCCAATGAGATCGGCGACGCGCGGCTCGTCGAGGAGCTTTCCCAGCGGCGCCAGCTCGGGTGCAGCGCTCGCCCGCTCATGCAATTGGGCGAGCGCGGTAGCCACCCGTTCGTCGGGGCGCGAAGTCGGCGCCTCCATAATGCGCGCGCCCAGCGGTTCGGTGATGCCTGCTTCAATCGCCATCGCCCAGGGCGCCGCCTCCTCGCTCAGGTCAGCGGTCGGCCGGCCGCCTGGGTATGCGCAGGATGACCCGCAAACCGGGCGCGTTGTCCTCGAGCCGCACGGCCCCACCATGCAGGCGCGCGACGGCCTGCACAAGGCTCAAGCCGAGGCCGGTGCCGGGCTCGGTGCGGCTCTTCTCCAGGCGCACGAAACGCTTCAGGACGCGCTCGCGATCGCCTGCCGCAATGCCGGGGCCATGATCGGCGACCGCGATCTCAACTCCGTCCTCGTCCACATGCAACGCGATAGAGATGGTCGGGTCCTTTGCCTTCGCCGAATACTTGATGGCGTTGTCGATGAGGTTGGCGACGGCCTGCCCCACGAGCTGTCGGTTGGCCGTGAGGCGGCTGCCTTCGGCAATGTCGAGGGCAAGCTTCAGCCCACGCTCCTCCGCGACGGGCTCGTAGAGCTCGGCGAAGTCGCGCACAAGCTCGCCCGGATCGAACCGCTCGGCGTTCTCCTCCAGCACACCGGCTTCGAGGCGGGCGACCAGCAAAAGCGCGTTGAAGGTCTTGATGAGCTCGTCCGCTTTCTCGATCGTATGCTCGAGGCCCTCGCGGTAGGCGTCCGTCCCGCGCGGGTCCATGAGCGCGGACTCCGCCGAGATGCGAAGGCGCGAGAGCGGCGTCTTCAGGTCGTGCGCAATGTTGTCGGAGACCTCGCGCAGGCCGTTCATCAGGGCCTCGATGCGGTCGAGCATGGCGTTGAGGTTCGCCGACAGCACGTCGAACTCATCGCCCGTCCCCACGATGCCAATGCGCCGCGACAGATCGCCGTCCATGATCGAGCGCGTGGCGACGTTGATCGTCTCGATGCGCCGCAAAGCGAGCCGGCTCATGACGAGCCCGACAAGCAGGCCCGTCAGGGACAGGAACCCGAGCGCGATGAAGTAGGCGTCGCGCATCTGGTCGGCGAAGCGGCGCTGCTGCTCCACGTCGCGCCCGACGATGAGACGCAGGCCGGAGCCGAGCTCGACGGGGATGGCGACCCCGAGGTGCGACTGTGTCGCGCCATCGGGGGCATAGCGGAACACGCCGCCGGCGGCGCCGATCTCGGGCGGCAGCTGGTTGAGATTGCCGGCAACCTTGTTGCCCGCTGCGTCGGCGAGGAAGTAGAGGCCCGCACTACCGGGAAGGCTGCGCGCCTCGACCGCCCGCACAAGCGCGGGATCGCCGCCGGTGCGCGCCTCCGCACGCAAGAGCTCGGCCTCCGCGCCGAGCGTCACCAGCACCTGGTCGGTGAGGATGCGGTTCGTCTGCCACAGGAGCAGCCCCACGACCGCGCCGGCACAGACGAGATAGGCCGCGACGGCGACCGCAGCCGTGCGGAAGGCGCTGGTCGAGACTGCGCGGCGGATGAGGCTAACCAGGTCCATCTCGGATCGTGTAGCCGGCCCCACGCACAGTGTGCAGAAGAGGCTTGTCGAAGTTTTTGTCGATCTTGGCGCGCAGGCGCGAGACGTGCACGTCGATGACGTTGGTCTGGGGATCGAAGTGGTAGTCCCAGACGTGCTCTAGGAGCATGGTGCGCGTTACGACCTGACCGGCGTGCTTCATCAGATATTCGAGCAGCCGGTACTCGCGCGGCTGCAATTGGATCGGCTCGCCGTCGCGCGTCACACGGTGGGACAGGCGGTCGAGCACGAGGCCGCCGACCGAATAGCGTGTCTCCTGCTCCTCGGGCACCGCGCGGCGGGCGAGCGCTTCGACCCGCGCCAGGAGCTCCGAATAGGCGTAGGGCTTCGTCAGGTAGTCATCGCCGCCGGCGCGTAGGCCCTTCACGCGGTCGTCGACCTCGCCCAGCGCGGAGAGGATCAGCACCGGGGTGCGCAGGCCCTTGCCGCGCAGCTCCTTGATCATCGAGAGGCCGTCGAGGCGCGGCAGCATGCGGTCGACGATGAGCACGTCGTAGACGGCGCCTTCCGCGAGCGAGAGACCCGTCTCGCCGTCCTCGGCGAGATCGGCGGCATGGCCGCTCTCCTTCAGCGCCTTCTGCAGGAAGTGCGCGGTTTCTCTGTCGTCCTCGACCACCAGCACGCGCATCGCTTCACCGCTTGCCTTGTATCGGCGCCTCGGGGCTCGAATCCCATTGTGCCCGCGACGGCCCCCAACGTCGAGGCGG
>CAXMLT010000769.1:0-4569 GCA_964194245.1 uncultured Hyphomicrobium sp. | reverse complement strand
CGCGGCAAACGGTATGGCGGCCGGCGCGTCAACCAGGCCCCCGTCCTGTACATTGGCCTAGAAGGCCGGACAGGCTTGCGAGGCCGTATCGACGCGCAGGTGAGCCAGCACGGCAGCGGGGCAATGTTCGCGCGGCTCACGCTGCCGATCACTCTGGGGACCGATCCTGCGAACGCTGCGCACGAGCAGACGATCATTCGAAAGGCCGCCGCGGTCGAAGCAAAGTTCGGCGCACCAGTCGGTTTGATCATCGTCGATACGTACGCCGCAGCCGTCGCCGGCGACAACGAGAACGAGGCGGCCACGGTCGCGGCATTCATGGCCCGCTGCGAGCGCATCAAGGCTGCCACGGGGGCGGCAATTCTCTTTGCCGCGCATCCCGGCAAAAATTCCGATCTCGGTATGCGTGGATCATCGGCGCTCCTACCGGCCCTCGACACCGTCATCCGGATTGACCGCGAGGAAGATGCGGGCTTGCGATCGGTAAGGCTGGAGAAGGTCAAAGACGGCGTCGAAGGCCCGCTTGGCACCTTCACGCTTAAGCGTGTCGAGCTCGGTACCGATGGCGACGGCGATCCCATCACGAGCTGCATCGTCGAGTACGGCAACGCAGGTATCGCTGCCAATTTGCGGAAGATGCCTAAGCCGAACTCGCCGGCGGATCTGTGCTTGGAAGAAATCAACCAGCTCATCATCGCCGGGCACGGTCAGCGCGTTGACCATGAGCGCGTTCCTATCGGTGCGATGTGCGTGGATCTCGAGCAGTGGCGAGCGGCCTGCTACTTGAAAAACATCTGTAAAAAACCCGATAGCGCGGACGCCCGGCGGCAGGCGTTTTTCAGAGCCTTCCAGTTGCTCCGTGAAATGGGGCTCATTGCCTCCCATGCCGAGTTCGTCTGGCAGATCGGCGTGACAGGCCGGGAAAGTGCGCAACCTCCCTGTTTCACGGGGGCAAATGATCATGCGTGACAGCGTGACAGAGCCGGGACAAAGCCGTGACTGTCACGCCCGGACAAGGACGGCTCGGAGCGTGACAGTCACGGGGGTGTTTCCCCCCGAAGGGGGGAACCCCCCGATGTCACGCCAGCCAGTCCCCGATCGCCTGTCGCGTGTCACGGCAGAGTGACCCGTTAGTGCTTCCACGTTCCGTCGTGTGTGCGTCCCCGAATTCAACCGGAGCCCGCGACCCATGGCATGGCCCTTCGACGATAAGCCAATCAACCTGCTCGTGGGAACACGCGTCGGCAATGCAATGGCAAACCCTCCCGAACCCGAGATGCGCAACGCATCGGCGCTTGACCAGGCATTCATGGGATTCAACGCGTTGGGCGCCCACTTTGGCTATCCAGACATCGCACAGAGATCGGCCGACACGTTAAATCTCCTAAGCCTGCCCTCGCTGTTGTCGCTCATGGGGCCCGGCGCGGCAGCGCTGAAGGCTTCGGATGCAGCCGCCCCGGTAATGGCCCGTGTCTATCGCGGTTCTCCCATCGGAGAAGCCTGGGCACCCGAGGGCGCACTGCGGAACACGACGTTTTGGGCCTCAGACAATCCCGAGGTGGCCAACACGTATGCGGGAACCCGCGGCGTTGGTCCCAATGTCATGCCGGCCGATGTCAGCTTCAAGAATCCGCTCGTCGTAGACGCCGGGGGCCGGGAGTGGACTGGCATCCCGTGGGGTTCCGGAACCAAGGCCACGGATACGCTCGCCGATTTAGCGCGGAAATTTGGTCATGACGGCCTCGTCGTCAGAAACGTCCGCGATTCCGTCAAAGGCGGACCTCTCGCCACAACTTACGCAGCCCTGCGGCCTGGCACCGTGAAATCAGCCCTGACCGGGGCGCCGATCTATAGCCTCATTGCAGCGCTGGCAGGCCAGCAATTGCCGGGCATGTTGGAATCTGATGCGGCCAACCCAAAACAGAAGTGAGGAACAGGATGTCGCCGGACAACGAAATTCAGGACGGTAGGCTCATCAGGATTGAGGACAATGGCAAACTCTCCGAGGGTTGGTACTTCGCGGAGGATGGAGGAGTGTGGGTTCACCACATCAATTCTGCTGGATTGTTGCGCCGTCGCTGGATTGACGCGGAACCCGACGAGTTCGAGATGATGGGGCGCTTGGCCCTGTCGTTTCTAATCGATGCAGACGAAGAAGCCCCGCCATGCGAGCCCTTTCGCCATGTGCTCGGCATCGAGTTTCGCGGCAAAGAAATCGAGGGCTGGTACTACATCGAAAATGACGGTGTCTCCGTTTACTACCGGAGTCCGACCGGCGTGCTGCGGCGTAACTGGGCCCTGGTGAAATTTGGTGAGTTCCACGTCATGGCGCGCATAGTTCTCCGAGAACTCGCCGAGCTCGACGCCGCAAACTCCTCTCTGTGCGTGGTCGAGGACGACCGGCGCCCTGACGATCTAAGCGACGGGCATCGTCAACCATGACCGATGCGACCGACGAACCGAAGCTGGGACGCCCCACGCTTTACACCGAAGAGCTTGCCTTGCGGATCTGCGATCTCGTTGCCGAACGCGTGCCGGTCGTCGAGATCTGCGCCATGGACGACATGCCCAGCAAGGACACGCTGTATCGCTGGAAAAGACAGAACAAGGAGTTTTCTGACCTCTATGCGCGCGCGCGAGCCCATCGTGCGGATTCCAGACAGGATCACATCGACGAAATCGTCAGCAGACTGGAGACAGGCAGCATCGACCCACAGGTCGCCCGGGTGATCATCGACGCAGAGAAATGGCAGATGAGCAAAGAGCAGCCCCGCAGCTATGGGGACAAGCTGGCAATAGGCGGAGATGCGGACGCAGATCCGGTCAAACACATCATCGAGCACGTCTATGTCAGACCCCCGGGAAGTTAGGATACGGGCGACCAAGCCCGACGTCTTCGCGCCCCTCGATCAGCCTGCGCGCTATAAGGGCGCCTGGGGTGGGCGCGGGTCCGGCAAGTCGCATTATTTTGCGCAAGCCCTGGTGCTGGAGTGTTTCAGCCATTTTGGCACCCGTGCCGTCTGCATCCGTGAGTATCAGCGCACCCTGCAGCAGAGTTCGAAGGCTCTGGTTGAAGCAACCATTCGGCGCCTGGGCTTGATAAGTAGCTTTCGTATCCTGCACGACCGCATCGAAACGCCGGGCGGTGGCCTCATCATGTTCAACGGCCTGAGGGATCACACGGCAGAATCGATCAAGTCACTTGAAGGCTGCCGGCGTGCCTGGATCGAGGAAGCGCAGACGTTGACCGAGCGCAGCCTGAAACTGCTGACGCCAACGATCCGCGAGCCTGATGCTGAAATCTGGGCCAGCTGGAACCCGCGGCATCGAACGGATGCGATAGACAAGTTCCTGCGCGGCAATCCGCCTGAGAGCGCCATCGTGGTGCGGGCCAACTATTCAGACAATCCGTGGTTTCCGCCAGGGCTCGAGGCCGACCGGCTGTACGACGAAAAGAACAGCGGAGCGCATTATCGCCACGTCTGGGAAGGCGACTACATGCAGGTGTTCGAAGGCGCTTACTTTGCCGACGATCTTGCAATGGCGGACAAGGACGGTCGCATCGGCGAAGTCAGAGCCGACCCCAATCTTGCGTCGCGTGCCTTTTGGGATATCGGCGGAGCCGGCGCCAGGGCCGATGCGACGGCGATCTGGATCGTGCAGTTCGTAACCTCTGAAATCCGCGTATTGGATTACATCGAGCTCAGGGGCCAGAAGGTCGGCGACGTGCTGGCCGAACTGCGCCACCGAGGCTGGGAAAAGGCGATTTGCCACTTGCCGCACGATGGGTCGAACGCCAACAACGTGACCGGCAAGACCTATGAGGATCACATCCGCGAGGCCGGCTTTAGCACCACCGTAACCCGCAATGCCGGAGCTGGAGCAGCAAGGCGGCGCATCGAAGCGGTTCGGCGCCTATTCCCAAGATGTGGTTCAACCTAACGCCCACGGAAAGCGGGAGGCTCGCCCTCGGCTACTATCACCCGAAGCGCGATGAAACGCGCAACATCGATCTTGGCCCTGAACACGACTGGTCAAGCCACGCTGCAGACGCCTTCGGCCTTATGGCAATCTCATATGAAGAGCCCAGCAAGACGTCCAACTTCAACCGCGTGATCGAGTATCCGTCGAAGGGCTCCTGGTGCTAGCCGACTTGCAAGCCGTCTCATTGCATGTTCGGAGGTTCTGCCTCAAGGACGGCGCAGAATCGCTGTGCGTCATCATCGCAGGCATCACACTCCTGCCCATCGGCCGTCACGGCCTCTGCGCCGCGCAGCCGGCGACGACGGTCGGCGACCAGATTGCGTGCGTCGATGAGCACGCGATCAATTAGAGGCTGTGCCATGATATGTCCTCCCCGAGATATGGCCCAACACTAGCAGACGCACGGCGACCGTCGACTTTGCGAGCAAAAACGTTGTCGATTTTCCGGCGAGAAATGGACGACCCGTTACCAAACCTTCCGCTCCGTCTCGGAGGTGCACCTGTTCGTGCTCTGCCACGACGGAGCGTTCTATGAGCGCGTCCCGCCCGAGGTCCGCAAGCAGGGCCCGTGGCAGGGTCAGCACC
>CAXMLT010000768.1:0-2326 GCA_964194245.1 uncultured Hyphomicrobium sp. | reverse complement strand
GGGTATGGACAAGCGCCTCGTCTTTAAGCTCTTCAGCGAATCGCTTAACTGGCGCGCGACCATGGACCTGATGATCGGCAGGTCGCTGCAGCAGACGATCGCCGCGCGCGGGCTGCCGGTGATGACCTACTCGATCAACACCGACGACGACCACTTCATCGTCTATTTGGAGCGCTCGGCCAACAAATGGCCGCTGCTGCCGGAGAACTTCTCGTTCTTCATCATGCGCGACGGCGAGCCGCACTTCTACCGGCTGCGGCGCGACCTGATCAACCTCGGCGGCGACTACACGCTGTACGATCAGCAGGACAAGCCGGTTGGCACGCTCGACGGCAAGATCTTCTCCATCGGCGGCAAGTGGAAGTGCAAGGTGCGCCAGGACCACGCCGACCGGCGCCTCTTGACGGTGCTGCAGATGTTCGCGGCGATGCAGATCTTCAACAGCGATTGCCGCCGACACATGCGGCGCCTGTGGAAGGACATCCGCCGCGGCAAGGTCAGGCCGCAGATCGAGCGCCAGGAAGCCGATCTCTACATGAACCCGCGCCGCATCCGCTGAGCCGCTCGTCTGACCTCACGTCGCCCGCGCGGGGCTTGCGGGTTTGCGGGTCTTCGCCTCCTTGGCGGGCCCGGCTTTCTCCTCCGTCGCACTGTCGTCCGCTAGCCCGGACAGCAATGCCTTCGCGCGCGCCTCGATCGCTTCACACGCCTGCTCCATCAGCGGATGCGGTCCCGCAGGCATGGCGGCGACTTCGGCAGCAGCAGCGCGCGTCTCCGTGAGTGCCGCTTTCGCCAGGGCCTCCACGCGCGCGACGAGGCGCGGCGCGTTGAGCCCGCAGTCGGCAGCGAACCGCTGCCAATGCCGCCGTTTCAGATGCTCGCCACGATTCTTGCCGGCGATCTTCTGCGCCATATTGCGCGTGACGTGCTCCCACACGGCTCCGCACATGACGTCGTAGATTGGCGCCAGCTTGAACCCCTGGCCTGAGATCATCGCTGAGTAGTTCTTGGCGTGCGCGTCCGTGTTGCACGCGATGACGTTGAAGATGACGTAGTCGAGCAGGTCGACGACGTCGGGCGCGCGCATGGCGTTGCGCGTCAGCGCGAACATCTGCGGCAGCGTTGGCCCCGGGATGCCGGTCTGGTTCGATTCGTACTTGGCCGACGGCGGCTTGCCGAGCGCCTGGCAGAAATCCTCCTGGTGCAGGCGGCGCCAGCGACCCTGCTGCTCAAGGCGATCATAGCGCGTGACGAGCAAGTAGGAGCGCTTGCCGGCCGAGCCGGTGGTCACGGCGGGGGCATTGAGACCGAGGCGGCGCGCGAGCACGAGGCACATGGCTTCGTTTTGCACGCCGCCGAACAGGCGCTCGGCGTCGGGCTTCAGGATCATGGTCGAGGGCGCGCCGTTGATCGGGATGCAGATCTGCTTCTTGGCGTTGATCGCCACGCCGATCTTGCTCTGCACGCCGGCGAGCGACATCGACACGCCGTCCTCGCCGACGAGAAACGGCTTGCTCGGCAGCTCCTCGATGATGCGCTCAAGCGCCTTCGCGCTCGGCACCGCGCGCCAGTCGGTGGAGCTCGTGGAGCCCGGCTTGCCAATCGACAGCGCGCCCGCGGTGTCGCGGCCCAGCTCGGCGAGGATGCCGATCACGTCCTCCGGCGCGGCGCCGAGCTTCAAGCCGATGGCGCGGAGCTGCGTCGCCTCGGGCAGCAGGTTCGCGGCCCAGGGTAGAAAAATTTTCGCCGGCACGCGGCGCGGCGACAGCGGCATCAGCAGCGACAGCGGGAAGGCGCCGCGCGTGCGCAGCCACTCGGGCGCGTAGACGAAGGCGGGACCTTCGGCGTGCAGCTCGATGGTGCCGACGACACGTGCCTCGTAGTAGACGGAGAGCTCGCTCACGGCTCGGCATCCTCGGGGATGTCGGGGAGGTCGTCGGTGAGGTCGGGGAGCAGCGCGTTGTCGTCGCTAAGATTCGTCATGAGGTCGAAGGGACGCAGACCCACTGCGGCGGCAGCGATAAGCGCGCGGCCGAGCTGGCAGCTTGGTTTGCCTGCTTCAAGCTCGATAATGAACCTCCGGCCAAAGCCCGTCGCCAGCGCCAAGTCGTCCTGGCGCATCTTCAGGGTTTCGCGCCGTTCGCGAACCAAGGCACCAAATTGGGATGCGAGGGCGCGGGCTGATTCCTGAGTTTTGGGGTCCAGCTGCTGAGCCATTTGATGGGTCCTCGATGTTCCCGTTCGGGAACATATGGTCAAAGTGTGGGGGTGGTCACGTAGAATGTTCCCGCTCGGGAACATATAAGGTGAGTCGGGTCCAAATCAC
>CAXMLT010000767.1:0-2562 GCA_964194245.1 uncultured Hyphomicrobium sp. | reverse complement strand
CCGCCGATGAACGAGCCGCTGCCTCCGGCTCCCCGAGGCGAGAGAGGCGACGCCGCATGGTCGACCAACATCTCCAGGAGCGCTTCACGCGCCACTGCACCGACGCTGCCTTTGGCTATGCGACCGCCGCGACGGCCGCTTATGCGGCGTTCGCCGATCAGGTGCTGAGCTTCTGGGCGAGCGCGCTGCAACCTTCGGCGCGGCATGAGCCGCAGCAACCCACGTTCGCTTGGAGCTGGCCCGTCCCGGTTCCGCAGCCCGCGCCGCCGCCCGCGTGGAACCCATTCGCGTGGGGCATGCCGCAGAGCTATGCCCCTTCGCCCTACACCTTTGGCGGCTCCAGCGCGATCGCCAATCCTTTCACGGCGATGAACCCATTTGCCGCCAACCCCTTCGCGGCGTGGCTCGGCATGCTTCCCTTCGCGGCCAATCCCGCCGCCTGGCCTATGGCCAGTATGTTCATGGCCTCAGGCGTGCCGCGCTCGGTGGCGTGGCCCGCTGCAGAAGCCAACGTTGCCGCCATGGAGGCGGTCGATGTTGCGACCGTCACCATGCGCAAGGCCTTCTCTAGCTACCGCACCGACGGCGGGCATGCGAGCGCGCATCAGGGCTGGCCCGCGGCGCATCTTTTGATGCTCGCTGTCCTCACGCCGTTGAGCGTCGGGGCGATGTTCGCGAACGGCCGCTGAGCGTTTATTGAGGCGCGGTTGGGGTCGTCGTCTTCTTCTTCGGCGTCGACTTCTTTTGGCAGTGCGCCTTGGTCACCGCGCCTGTCTTCGACTTGCCTTCCTTGTGCCAGGAGCACGCGGTGTTGGCCTTGCAGGCCGTCTCGTCGAGACCCTTGCACGGTGAAGGCGTAGCTGCTGCTGCCTTCGTGTCCGTCGTCGCTGCGGGCGTCGCAGTCGTCGTCGCCGGCTTCGTGTCTGCTGGCTTAGCCGGCGTGGTTGCCGGCGTCGCCGATTTGGTATCTGCCGGTTTTGCATCTTGGGCCTGAGCGACGCTCAAGCCCACGCCGAACGCAAAAATCGCCGCGGCAATCGCGGCCAAGGGCGCGGTGCCGCGCCCGAAAATGTCACCACGCATGGTCGTTCCCTTCCGTGCCCTAGTAGAACCGAAGGTGAACATAGACCCTCCGGAAGTCGGGAGTAAGGCCGTTTCTGCTCAAAGCGAGCCCCTTACGAAAATGTATGGTGGCGGTGCCACGCCGGGTCCTTTTGGCTGCAAGAGATGGCACCCCGAGCCAGCGGGCCGCAAGTTGTGCGTCGCCCAGGACAGCTTGCTGTTGGCCATCGCAAGTGACGAGCACCGGAGGCGTTGCGGGCTCACATGTACATTGCCATTTGGCTCGTCGCGGCCGCCGGTGTGGGCGAATTGAGCCGCTTTCTCGCTTGGTTGCGGTAGGGCGGCCGATCCCTATAGTGCGCTGCCGAATACCGAACCCCGTTATGTTCCGCGGGCAGCGCACTCATCGCGAAAGCCAGAAGTCTCCATGCCAGACAAGCCCGTCAAAAAAGTGGTCCTCGCCTACTCGGGCGGCCTCGACACCTCGATCATCCTCAAGTGGCTGCAGGAGACCTACGGCGCCGAGGTAGTGACCTTCACCGCCGATCTCGGCCAGGGCGGCGAGCTCGAGCCCGCGCGCCAGAAGGCACTCATGCTCGGCATCAAGCCGGCCAACATCTACGTCGAGGACCTGCGCGAGGAGTTCGTACGCGACTATGCGTTCCCGATGTTCCGGGCGAACGCGCTCTATGAGGGCATTTATCTGCTTGGCACCTCGATCGCGCGTCCCCTCATCGCCAAAAAGCAGATCGACATCGCGCGTGCCACGGGCGCCGATGCCGTGTGCCACGGCGCCACCGGTAAGGGCAACGACCAGGTACGTTTCGAGTTGAGCTACTACGCGCTGGAGCCAAGCATCAGGATCATCGCGCCGTGGCGGGATTGGGAGTTCAAGAGCCGCGAGGATCTGATCGCGTTCGCCGAAAAGAACCAGATCCCCATCGCCAAGGATAAGCGCGGCGAGTCGCCATTCTCTGTCGACGCCAACCTGTTGCACTCCTCCTCCGAGGGCAAGGTGCTGGAGGATCCGGCCGTCGAGCCGCCGCCTTACGTTTTTCGGCGCACGATCTCGCCCGAGGAGGCGCCGGACAAGGCCACCGTCATCACTGTCGGCTTCAAGAAGGGCGATGCGGTTTCCGTCAACGGCAATCCGCTGAGCCCAGCGAACCTGCTCGCCACGCTCAACGACTACGGTCGCGACAATGGCATCGGCCGCGTCGATCTGGTCGAGAACCGCTTTGTCGGCATGAAGTCGCGCGGCATCTACGAGACGCCCGGCGGCACCATCCTCTGGCACGCGCACCGGGCGATCGAATCGATCACGCTCGACCGAGGGGCGATGCACCTCAAAGACGAGCTAATGCCGCGCTATGCGGAGCTGATCTATTACGGCTTCTGGTTCTCGCCTGAGCGCGAGATGCTGCAGGCGGCGATCGACAAGAGCCAGGAGTACGTCGAGGGCGAGGTGCGCCTCAAGCTCTACAAGGGCAACGTCATCGT
>CAXMLT010000766.1:0-4343 GCA_964194245.1 uncultured Hyphomicrobium sp. | reverse complement strand
CGCCCCACTGGAACATCGCAGGCCCGAGGATCGCGGCGAAGCGGACGCAGCAGTTGCCCTTGAAGGCGAGGAGACCGATTGCCGCAAAGCCGAGGCTCGCGTAGCCGACCTCTGCTTGGAACGGGCTCGAAAGCGGCAGGAAGCGCGTCGATCACGTCGCCAACAGTTGCCTCGGTGGGGGTTCGGAAACCGCTTGGCAGCGCCAGCTGCGAGAGGAAGACGAGCGCGAGCCACTGGAGTGGGCGCGCGGTCCGCTCGCGGTGCTGATCGACCTCGCCGAGGGTTTTGCCGGCGCTGTAGCTGCCCGGATCGGCCCTGATCGACCTCGCACCGGGGTAAAGCTCGCGACCGGCGGCGGCGGATTGTTTCGCGGTCATTGCACGGCCTCCGCTGCGCGGAGGGTGCTAAAGAGCCGCCAAAAGGTTGACCCAAGCACAAACCAAGGACTGTCCGGTGCGAGCGCAAAGATTGCCGGCACCGCTTGCACCGTATCTATCAGGTTCAGCTTGTTGTAAGTGGCGAGGGGCGGCTGCAGCACCCTGACCGTGAAGCACGCGTAGGGATCGTCGAAGATCACGTCCGGTTTGCAGAAATCGTAGGTCATGTCCGGTTCGCGGAAGCCTACGGCGACGAAGCCAAGCCGGCATTCCATGGCATAAGAGCCCACCAAGGGCATCTTCCGGGCGACAGCGTCTTCTAGCCTCCCGAGCAGATCGCGTGTTAGTCCGTAGCGTTCACTTGCACGGTCGACAGGGTTCCTGTAGCGTGTTGCAGTCACATTATTAGCCTTTCTGATGTACCGTTAGGTTGTTACGTGTCATTTGCTTTGGCCTCCATTTACTGGGTGCGTTGATTTACTTACAGTTGCTTTGGAACATACAAATTAAACCCGCCAATGCCCTGAATATCGGCGCGTTTTTCTTTATTACTGCTAGGCTGCCTTAACCCGACCGTCGATCCACTTCGTCAAGATCACTCCGGCGGTAGCAGACCCGCCGCCCGATCCGGCAATGGGACGGCCCCTTCCCGCTTTGGCGGAGCTGCAATACTGGAGATACTCGCGCCGCTGAGCAGCGGGATCGTCACGCAGACACGACTTCATGCTCACTCTCCCTGTGAGTTGTATGTGATTGCATTTTCAGAGTTATACGGGCTGGCTTGCGGTCGACTCTGGACGCAATACCGGCTTTGCGCCGGAACCCGACTTGCCGCCGTGCTCGGTTCAACGCTGGCGCGCCACCGCAGGCTTCACAGCTCGTGCAGGTGCTTAGTTAGAACGAAGACTTGGGGAAAGTCAACGATTTTCTACCTCTTTCAATTATCTACTACGATATGTCGATAGTTTACAGCAACCGCGTCAAGCAACATCAGATTATTGCTCTTTCTTTTATTTATCTATTCTATGCGCGAGTTGAGCCCGAAAATTGGACCTAACTTGCATCTGAAAATATGCTCAGTGTTCTGATCATCGGTTTGCAGTTCGCGCGCAACTCATTGACGCGTCGTCGGACGGTTTGGAGCTAAGGCATTGCCGATGCGTCGAACATTCGGGACTGCAAATCCGCGCACCCCGGTTCGATTCCGGGCGTGGCCTCCAGTGCCTGCCGCGCCTGCGGCGGGTAGCCCCTAGTTCGGGGGTGCGGTTTCTGCTAAGAGCCGCGCGTCAGCAAAGCATCGGCTATTCCGCGGTAGCTCAGTGGTAGAGCCACCGGCTGTTAACCGGTTGGTCGTAGGTTCGAATCCTACCCGCGGAGCCAATCAATTAAGTCATTGGTTTTATTGTCTATTTCTTTGGTAAGCCGCTGTTCTAGGCCACATTTCTAGGTCACGTTCAGCCGCCGCGGTTCATTGTGCGTTAACGCGAACACTCTTAGGTTCTCTACGTTCCGAGCTGCCTAGATTTCTAGGTCGGCTAGGCACCTAGATATAAAGAGAGCCGCGCATGGCCAAAATCATCCTTGTCGCCGCCACTAAGGGCGGCTCGGGCAAGACGACACTCGCCGCCGCGCTAGGGGCACACGCCGTCAGCCTAGGTGAGAAAGTCGTCCTAGTAGATGCCGACCCGCAGCAATCCCTAGGCCTGTGGTGGGAGCGCCGCGACTGGCCGACCAACCCGGACTACATCTCGGCGGTCGAGGATCGCGACCTAGGCCGCACGATTAATGAAGCGAAGAAGCGCGGTGCCGATTGGGTGATCGTTGATATGCCCGGTTCGCTGATGCGCACCGACCTCGCCGTTGGCGAAGCGGACTTGATTTTGATCCCCGTGCGCCCCTCCATGATGGATATAGAGGCGGTGAACCCAATCTGCGAGTTGGCGGATGAGGCCAAGGTGCCGCGTGTGTTCGTCGTCAACGCCGCGGACAAGGATTGGAAACTACTCGGCAGCGCCGTCGAAGCACTCACCGATCTTGGCGAAGTTCTGGAGCCCTCGCTTCGCTACCACGAGGGCCACGCCTCCGCGATGGTCTTGGGCCAAACAGCGGCAGAACTCAAAGACGCGTCGAGCCGCGTGGCTAAATCAGAAATCTCCTTGCTCTGGAGCGCCATTGCCAAGCGCGCGTCATCGCGCAAGCGGAGAGCTTGAGCATGGGCGATGTGGAGACGGTGGATATCAAGAGGGCGTTGCGTGCAGCGCTCACGTCCCCGCGCAGCAAAGTC
Source organism: uncultured Hyphomicrobium sp. (assembly GCA_964194245.1). Taxonomy (GTDB): domain Bacteria; phylum Pseudomonadota; class Alphaproteobacteria; order Rhizobiales; family Hyphomicrobiaceae; genus Hyphomicrobium_A. Next base: position 1,682 of record CAXMLT010000766.1, on the reverse strand, counting down.
AGCCGCAGCGCGACGGGACGACGCGCGCTTGAGAAGGCTGCGAACAATCCGCGCAAGAGCGAGCGCGGGAAAACCGTTCAGCTCAACGTTGAAATCCGCGAGGACCTGAAACACGCGCTCGCCAACGCCGCGCACGAGCATCGCAAAAAGATTTGGGAGATAGTGGAGGCGGGCATCGCGGCAGAGCTTCGCAAGCTAGGGGCAAAGCTGTGATCATCTTCCGGGGGCTATTAATCGCCGTTGGGGTCAGCGCTATCGCGGCCGTCACCTACTACGGGCGGCACCGGCACGAATGCAGCGCCGCTCTATGTCGCGCTCGGGGCACTTCAAGCTGCGATAGCTCTGTCGTTCGCAGTGATCCACAGCCGTGTCATCGCCGCGCTTGCCATTCTCCCGCTTGTGGCCTGCGAGGCTGCGACGTTCATCGCTACAGCCGACTTGCAGCTTGCCGCCATCGAGGCACGCGCTGCGCCCGTCCACGATGCCGAGGCCAAGCGCAAAGCTGCTGAGGATTGGGTGGCGCGTCTTGAAGGCGACGACCGCGTGGAGCGTGCGGAGCGAGCATTGAAAGATGCGCAAGCCGACGCACGGGTGAAATCTACCACTCCGGATTGCGGCAAGAACTGCGCTGCGATCCTAGCCAAGACAGTCGATAACGCCACGACGGCGGTGGCAGACGCGAGACAGTCTCTAGAGCTTGAGAGGCGGCAGGCCAGAACCGCTCTCGCCGCTGCTCCTTCACCGCCCTCACCTTCGCCGCTCGCTGACAGGCTGGGCGTCGCGCCTTCAACTCTCGATCTGCTGTTCGTCGGCTTCCGCGGGTTCGCCGTAGCCGCTGGCGCGGCCATCGTCTTGGCCGTGGGCGCTCAGGACTGGGAACGTCGCACACCGAGCCCACTTGCTACTGTAATTGCACCCGTGACTGCGCTTTTGCCGAAGCCAAAAGGCGACGTTGATAAGTTCCTTCTTGAGCACGTGAAGCGGGCCAAATCAGGTACGGTGTCTTGGGCAGCTCTGTATGTCGCTTATCGCACCTGGTGCCTCGCCGCGGGCCTTGTAGCGGTTGATGCTAAGGACTTTGGCGTGCATCTCGACGCGCTGCGTGCTGACCTCGGGCTCAAGGTGCGTACCGAAGGGCAAGATGTGCTGTTCTTGGGATTGAAGCTCGCGAGCTGAGGGGGAACACATGAACCTGGATGTGGCCGGTGGCGGTCTGGCGCATTCTTGGCGACTATTAGCGCGGCAGTGATCGAGAAACAGCGAGAGGATAGCTGAGGGCCACGATGCGCTTCACGCGGACATCTCTACCCTTCGTTCTCGCATCGGCCGCTATTGTGCAGAGCGCCTGGGCTCACCAAGGAACTGCGCATTTCTCGGACCCCGAGGCCTGCTCTCGCATAGTCTCAAGCGTAGACCTGGCCAACTGCCAAATGGCAGCTGAAGAAGGTGATACAAACGCACTTCGCGCGCTTTTTGAAGAATATCGGTCAGGCGGTGTCGTTCCCAAAAATGGGGCACGCGCCGATGAATATTTACATAAAGCCGCGCAATCCGGAGCAGATTGGGCAATTCTGTTACTCGCAAAGGAACAGGAAACCTCTGCTCCAATAGAAGCGCTCGCCCGTTATACAGAACTTGCTCGCAACAATAATTGCGTTGCTCAAATGCGCGTTGCCCAGGCG
>CAXMLT010000765.1:0-6916 GCA_964194245.1 uncultured Hyphomicrobium sp. | reverse complement strand
TCGGCCAAGCTCGTCGCCAACCTGATCGAACGCGCCGGCGCCGATCGCGTCATGACGCTCGATCTGCACGCCGGGCAGATCCAGGGCTTCTTCGACATCCCGACCGACAACCTGTTTGCCGCGCCCGTGATGGTGCGCGACATCCAGGAGCAACACAAAGGCAACAACCTGATGGTTGTCTCGCCCGACGTCGGCGGCGTCGTGCGTGCACGCGCGCTCGCAAAGCGCATCGAGGTGCCGATCGCCATCTGCGACAAGCGCCGCGATCGGCCGGGCGAGTCGGAAGTGATGCACGTCATCGGCGACGTGCGCGGCAAGCGCTGCATCCTGATCGACGACATCGTCGATTCCGGCGGCACGTTGGTCAACGCGGCCGAGGCGCTTCTGAAGCACGGCGCAACCGAGGTGATGGCCTACATCACGCACGGCGTGCTATCGGGCGGCGCTGTGAGCCGCATCCAGAACTCGAAACTGAAGTCGCTGGTGATCACGGATTCGATCCAGCCGACGGCCGCGGTGTTGGCGGCCAAGAATATTCGCGTCCTGTCGATCGCCCCGCTGATCGGCGAGGCGATCCTGCGCACCGCGCGCGAGGAGAGCGTGTCGAGCCTCTTCTACTGAGCCGGACCAGGCTCTCGTCACGCGAGATCGACGGGACCGTGATCGTCGCAGTGATCTCCGTGCGGGTGATGCAAATGCCCGTCGACCAGATAGTCGACGTGGTCGCCGTGCGGCACCGCCTCGTGCCCGCAGCCGGGGCCGTGCATGTGGCCGGCATCGTGCCCCTTGCACTTGTGCTTGGGCGTGCAGCGGTTGGGATTGCGGTCCGAGACCTCGATCGCGTGCTCGTCGACGTGATCGCCGTGTGGATGTTGCAGATGCCCGTCCGCCAGATAGTCGACGTGACCACCGTGGCGGACGGCCTTATGGCCGCAACCAGGACCGTGCTGGTGCGCGCGGGCGGGCTGACGAGTGCTCATGGATTGCCTCCTTGCTCGTCAATCGAACCACAGCTTGTGCAGTCCGCGGATATTATCCGTCCGCGCGTCCGTTAACCATCCAAAAGTTCATCCGGCGGCAACAGATTTTTTGCGTCCGGCAACATTCGGAAATGGCGCAAAATTCCAACGATAAGACGCGCAAGTCGCACTCAATTGAGCTTCACATCCGCAAACAGGCGCACGCTCGCACCCGGCAGCAGGATCTCATCCTTCTTGAACGACGCCGAGTTACGCACGTCGTCGTCGAGCAGGTTCTCGCCCTTGATGCCGATAGTGGTGACCGGGACGATACCACCCTCGGCGGCACCGCGGATGGTGTAGCTCAGCTCGGCATTGAGCAGCGAGTAGCTCGACGTCGGCGTCTCGTTGGTGGCGATCTCGTTCTGGCGGAAGGCGTGCAAGAGGCTCGCCCGCGCGACCCATGCCGCGTCGCGATAGTAGAGCCCGCCGCCAAGCCGGTGCGGCGGCATGCGCGGAACAAACTCGCCGTCGTCGAACTTGGCGTGCACGAAATCGTATTGGCCTTCGACGCCCCAGATGCCGTTTCAGACGCGAGCGACATCGTGCTCGGTTAGCAGCTCCGCGCCGTAGAAGGTTGCGTCCTTCTGCTGCAAGATGAGCTGTTCTGGTCGCCGCCGCCGCCCGGGTTGTTACCTTCGCAGCTATCGAATGTGGCATCGCAGGTGCGCCCCGTCAGGTCCTTGAAGATGAAACCACCGAAGTTCGTGTAGTAGACCGAGGCGTCGAAGCGGAAGTCGCCGACGGCCCGCTTGAAGCCGAGCTCGGCCGTACGCGCGCGCTCCTTCTCGAGGTCGGGGTTGCCGATCTATCCCTCTAGCGTCGTCGCGCCAACGCGAGAGAACACTCACGATACGAATCCGTTGTGAGCGCAGATGTGGCGTTGCGGATACGCTCACGTGGTCAAACGAAAGTGACCCTCCGAAACACACCGACTCGCGATTGAACTGGCTCCGAAAGGGGGCTATCGATCGTTCGGATAATATAACATCCATAGGGTGAAGCGTAGGATGAGGGTAAGCGCAGGCTTCGTCAGCGTTCCGGTTCGCAACTCCCCGGCTAGCAGGTGGGCGCGATTGTTCGGTCTCCTTTTCAGTTCAACCGTATGGAGGAGACAAGTGCGCCCCCTCGGTCTCCTGATTGCGCTTGCCGCAACGGTCTCAACTGAGACCGCTTGGGCCCAGCAGGCTCCGCCCGCATCAGCACCCAAGGAACAAGGTGGCTCTCAGACAGAGGAGTCGACGTTGCCGCCCGTTGTCGTCGTGGAAGGAACGAAGCCGGCGGCGGCAAAGGAGGTGACGAAAAAGACCACGAAGAACACGGCGCCCCCGTCAGCCCCCACGCAAGCGGCACCGACCGCCGCAACGCTCGGCGTGCCGGGCGCGACTGGAGTTACATTTCCGCTTGCCGCGGAAACGAAGGCGCTCGACGACGCGCGCGATAACCTGCTGACCCAGATCGGCACCAACGCATATTCCATGAACCGCGAGGTGCTGGAGGCTATCCCGGGGGGCATGAACACCCCGATGAGCAAGGTCCTGCTGCAGGCGCCTGGCGTCTCGCAAGATTCGGTGGCCAGCGGCCAGATCCACGTGCGCAATGAGCACGCAAACGTCCAGTTCAGGATCAACGGCATCATCCTTCCGGACGGCGTGTCGGGCTTCAGCCAAGTGCTGGACACAGCCTTCGTCGGGAACCTGTCGCTCATTACCGGTGCGCTGCCGGCGGAGTACGGCCTGCGCACCTCCGGCCTCATCGACATTCAGACCCGCAGCGGCGCCTTCGACGGCGGCGGCAGCGTCGGCGTCTATGGCGGCAGCCGCGAGACCATCACGCCGAGCTTCGAGTACGGCGGGACGAGCGGACAGACAGAATACTTCGTCACCGGTCGGTATTTCGGCAGCAACGAGGGCATCGAGAATCCCACGGCGAGCGTGGTTCCCAGCCACGACGACACCGAGCAAGGCACCTTTTTCAGCTATGTCTCGACGCTGCTCAACCCCAATGCGCGCCTGAGCTGGATCTCCGGCAGCACGATCAATCAGTTCCAGATCCCCAACAGCCCCGGCCAGGACCCGGTTCACGCCCTTCGGTGTCCAGACTTTCAATTCGTCGCTGCTCAACGAACGCCAATTCGAGCAGAATTACTACGACGTGGTCGCGTTGCAGCAGAAATCAGAGTCCGTCGACTGGCAGCTTGCGTACTTCGCGCGCTACAGCGATCTCCATTTTACGCCCGATGAGCTCGGCGATCTCGTCTTCAACGGCGTTGCGTCCAACGTCCAGCGGCAGAGCCTCGTCAACGGCGTGCAGGGTGACGGATCTTACAAGGTCAACGAGACGCATACTCTGCGCGCGGGCTTCTTCATCAGCGGCGAGCAGACGGACGTGAGCAACGCTTCCGCGGTCATGCCCGACGTTGGAGACGTTCCGGTCAACGTGTCTGAAAGCACTTCAAAACTTGGATGGTTGCTCGGAGGCTATCTTCAAGACGAATGGAAGCTGACGAGCCAGCTGACGCTGAACGTCGGCATCCGCTTCGACCAGATGTACCAGTTCGTCGATGCCAACCAGTGGAGCCCCCGCGCCAGCTTGGTCTACAAGCCCTTCGGCGGCACCACCCTGCATGCGGGCTACGCTCGCTATTTCACGCCACCCTCGCAAGTTCTGGCGGGCCCGACCAATGTTGCGGCCTTCGACAATACCTCGCAGGCGTCGCAAACCTGTGGCGGGCAGTCTCCGGACGTGCAGCCGCCCTGCGGCCTCGTCCTTCCCGAGCGTTCGCACTACTTCGACGTTGGCATCGTGCAGCGCATCTTCCGCGGCCTCGATGTCGGGGTCGACGGCTACTACAAGATCGCGCGCGATCTGCTCGACGACGGACAGTTTGGCGCCGCGCTGGTGCTCGACGGGTTCAACTATGCGAAGGCCTATAACCAGGGCATCGAGATCAAAGCCAACTACAACGTCGGCAATCTCAGAGCTTACGGCAACATCGCCATTGCCCAGCAGAAGGGCACCAACATCGTCTCCAACCAGTATCTGATCGACCCCGACGATCTCGCCTATATCGCCAACCACTACATCTTCACCGACCACTCGCAGACGGTAACCGCGTCGGCTGGAATATCGTACTTGCTTTGGCAGCAGACCCGCCTCAGCGCCGACATGATCTATGGCAGCGGTCTGCGAACCGACGCCGATGGCGTGCCCAATGGCGCGCATGTGCCAGGCTACACACAGGTCAACGTCGGCGTTGCACACGATTTCCCGACGGGTATGGAGAAGCCGGCCACCATCCGCTTCGACATCATCAACTTGTTCGACAAGGTCTACGAGATCCGCGACGGCTCGGGCATCGGCGTCTTCGCGCCGCAGTACGGCCCGCGGCGCGAATTCCTCGTTGGGCTATCGCAAAAGTTCTGACGGATGTGAGGGTCGCGGATTTCGGACGGCTTCAGCGCACTATGATAACGCGTTCGCGCAGCCCCACCACCGCTGCTAAGCCGCCGTGCAGGTGCGGCAGCGACCGCGCAGCTCGAGCGTCATCCGATCGACCGCGAACTTCGCCTTCTTGGCCCACACAAGCAGCCGGTCCACCGCCTGCGGCTCGTCGAACTCGGTGACGATGCCGCAATCCTCGCAGATCGCGAATACGGCGACGCCCTCGTGGCTCGGATGGCGGCAGGCGACGAAAGCGTTGAGCGACTCGAGCCGGTGCGCCTGGCCGTCCGCGATCAGCCGGTCGAGCGAGCGGTAGACGGTCTGCGGCGCGAGCGTGGCCTTGTCGCGCAGCCGGTCGATGAGCTCATAGGCGCTCACGGGCCGGCCAACGCCGCGCAGCGCCTCGACGATCATCTTGTCCTGCTCCGGCGCCGGACGCCGTTTCGTGCCTTTGCGAACCATGTCCACCGCTGTATGCCCAAGGCCTGCAGCCGCCGCGGCGGCGGCCAGAAACACTTCAGGGACACTAGTGTCCAATTTTCGCAGGCGCCGCAAGCCGCGGCGCCGTTCAAGGCCGTTTACCGGCGATTGCCAAGCCCCTGATCCGCCGCTATAACCCGCGCCATCTCACCACCATGAGACGCCGCTCGGCACCCTTGGAGGCCGCGCGGGCCAATGGGCCGCACTGGCCCCTTTTTTTGTTGGAGATCAATGCCATGGCTCAGCAGTCCAGCGAGCTCAAAGCCACGGCGCGCCCGCGTGCAGGCAAGGGGGCCGCACGCCAAGCCCGTCGTGAAGGCAAAGTTCCGGGAGTGATCTACGGCGACGGCAAGCCCCCGGAGCTGATCGTTCTCGATTATAGCGACCTGTGGAAACAGGTGATCAAGGGCCACTTCACCTCGACCGTGTTCGAGGTCGAGGTCGACGGCAAGAAGAACCGCGTGCTTCCGCGCGAGCTGCAGGTCGATCCCGTGAAGGACCTGCCCATCCACGTCGATTTCATGCGCATCGGCAAAGACGGCCGCATCCGCGTCGAGGTGGCCGTGCGCTTCATCAACGAGGCGCTCTCGCCCGGCCTCAAGCGCGGCGGCGTGTTGAACATCGTGCGCCACGACATCGAGGTCACCTGCCCCTACGACAAGATGCCGGCCTTCTTCGAGGTCGATCTCACGGGTCTCGAAATCGGCCGCTCCGTGCACATCTCGTCTGTGAAACTGCCCGAGGGCGTCGAGCCGACGATCAAAGGCCGCGACTTCACGATCGCGACAATCGCGGGCGCGGCGAAGCAGGAAGAGGAAGTCGTCACCGCGGCGGCTGTGACCGAGGAAGCCGCAGCAGCGGCAGCCGCGGGGGCACCGGGCGCCGAAGGCGCTGCGGCAGCCGGCGCCAAGGGCGCGGCTCCGGGCGCCAAGGGCGCCGCACCTGCGGCCAAGGGCGCCCCGGCGCCGGCGGCCAAGGGCGGCGACGCCAAGGCCGGCGGCGACAAGAAGAAGTAATCTGCTACCCGTGGGCGCGCTCGGCTGACGAGCGCGCCTGCGCGTCTCCGCGCGGGGCACCCCATGAAGCTCTTCGTCGGACTGGGCAACCCGGGCGAGAAATACGCCCGCCATCGCCACAACGTCGGCTGCATGGCCATCGACCGCATCGCTGCGCGGCACGACGCCGGCCCGTGGCGCGGCCGCTTCCAGGGCGAGACGGCGGAGCTGAGCCTCGGCGGCGATCGTGTCGTACTTCTAAAGCCCACGACCTTCATGAACGAGAGCGGGCGCTCGGTGGGCGAGGCGCAGCGCTTCCTCAAAATTCCCGTGAGCGAGGTCTACGTGTTCCACGACGAGATCGATCTCGCGCCGGGCAAGGTCAAGGTGAAGGCCGGGGGCGGCAACGCCGGCCACAACGGCCTGCGCTCCATCACCGCCCACATCGGCAACGACTACAATCGCGTGCGCATCGGCGTCGGCCACCCTGGCGTGAAAGAAGTGGTGCCCCACTACGTGCTACACGATTTCGCCAAGGTCGAGTACGAGTGGCTGGAGCCGCTGCTCGACGCGATGGCGGAGTCTGCGCGCTACCTCGCGCATGGCGACAGCGCCCGCTTCCTGTCGCACGTCGCCCGCGCCGAGCGCGAAAGCGAGAGCAAGCCCGAAACAAAGTCGCCCGCGGCGCCGAAGAAGGAGCGCACGCCGGCAAAGCCGCACCCCGCGGGCGAGCGCGCGTCAAAGCGTGCGGGCGCACTCGCCGAGAACCTCAAGAAGTGGCTCAGCGGCCGCTCCTCCAAAGAGTGACGTCGCTTTAGACGAGATAGAGCCCAGAGGCAGCATGGCACCACCGATCATCTCCGTCTCGCATCTCTTCAAGACCTACGCCTCCGGCTTCAAGGCGCTGCACGACATCAATCTCGACATCCGCCGTGGCGAGATCTTCGCCCTCCTCGGCCCCAACGGCGCCGGCAAGAC
>CAXMLT010000764.1:0-3891 GCA_964194245.1 uncultured Hyphomicrobium sp. | reverse complement strand
GGGTAAAGGCTGAGGGAGTGCGCCAAGTGAGGCGCACCAATCCCGCGTAAACGCCGTCGGGTCAAGACCTTGACCGAAGGGCAAAGTTGCGTCACACGGGCCACCTGCCGCGGCGATCAGGATCCGCCCGATGTCACCCTCAGACAAGAAACCGTCGCGCCGGCGCAAACCGGCAACCGAGGTCGTTCACTCGGGCCGAGATCCGCATGCCTGCCACGGCTTCGTGAACCCGCCCGTCTATCGCGGCTCGACCGTGCTTTTTCCAACCGTCGAGAAGCTTCTGAAGCGCGATCAGGCGTACACGTACGGCCGCTCCGGCACACCCACCGTGCGCGCGCTCGAGGAGGCGATCGCCACGGTCGCAGGCGGGGCGGCAACCGTGCTCACGGCATCGGGCTATCAGGCGGTGAGCACGGCGATCTTCGCCTTCGTCGAGTCCGGCGATCACATCCTCGTCTCCGACAGCGTCTACGCGCCGACGCGCAACTTCTGCGACCGGCTCTTGGCAAAGCTTGGCGTGGAGACGACCTACTACGATCCACTCGTCGGCGCCGGCATCGAGAAGCTCCTGCGGAAAAACACGCGGCTCATCTTCACCGAGAGCCCCGGTTCGCAAACCCTCGAGGTGCAGGACATCCCGGCCATCGCCAAGGTCGCGAAGAAGCACGAGCTGTGGCTCCTACTCGACAACACCTGGGCAACACCGCTCTACTTTCGCCCCTTCGACCACGGCGTCGACGTCGCGATCGACGCAGCGACGAAGTACATCGTGGGGCATGCCGACGCGATGCTCGGCGCGATCACGTCGAATGAGCGCGCGGCCAAGCACGTCGCTCGCGCCAAGGAGCTGCTGGGCGTCTGCCCCGGCTCGGAGGAGACCTATCTCGGCATGCGCGGCCTGCGCACGCTGGCGACACGCCTGGCGCAGCACCAGCGCGCGGGGTTCGAGATCGCGCGCTGGCTCGAGGGGCGCCCCGAGGTCGCACGCGTATTGCACCCCGGCCTGCCGAGCCACCCGCAGCACGCGATCTGGAAGCGCGATTTTCTGGGCGCGAGCGGGCTCTTCTCGGTGATCCTCAAACCGGTCGGCCAGCCGGCTCTGGCGGCCATGCTCGATGGCCTGGAGCTCTTCGGCATGGGCTTTTCGTGGGGCGGATATGAAAGCCTCGTCATCCCCTTCGATCCGAGCGGCTACCGCTCGGCCACGCGCTGGCAGGCCGAGGGTCCCGCGCTGCGCCTGCACATCGGGCTCGAGGACGTCGACGACCTGAAATTCGATCTCGAGGCCGGATTTCAGCGCCTCGCCGCCGTCCGCTGAGGTGCGGCACCCTGCATGGTTAAGGACCTCTCCGCGGCGCTCGCTTGAGCAGACGCGGCACGGCCACGCGCGCGCGCCGAGAGTGGCCGCGACTTCCTAACCGCACTCTACAGAGCCCGCAAACGCGGGCGGTCTCCGCCTTTATCAGCGGGACGAATATAGAAATCACATCTTCGTGGTTCGCCCCCAGCAGAGGCCTCATTAGGTTCGGACCGCTAACCATAAGCGAGCCGTCGATGCCGATCACGCGTCGACGCGCGCCGTTGTGGCTGGCATCTGACCGTGTCGCTTCGGCCCAGGTCTCTTGACGCAAGCAGCGTGGTCCATCAGGGGGTGGTGATGAGGCGCGCCATGCAGCGGACGAAAGTGCGCAGGGTACTTCCGGGCTTCGGCCTGTCGATGGGGGTCACGCTCGGCTACCTGTCGCTCATCGTGCTGATCCCGCTTTCGGCGGTGTTCTTCAAAGCCTCGACGCTGGGGCCGGAGGGCTTCTGGCACGCTGCCACGTCCGCGCGGGTGGTCGCCTCCTATAAGCTGAGCTTCGGCGCCTCCCTGCTGGCGGCAGCGATCAACGTCGTGTTCGGGCTGATGCTGGCCTGGACGCTGGTGCGCTACAGCTTTCCCGGCCGGCGGATCGTCGATGCGCTGATCGATCTGCCGTTTGCGCTCCCGACCGCCGTCGCCGGCATCGCGCTCACCGCGCTCTACGCCAAGAACGGCTGGCTCGGCCAATACCTCACGCAGATCGGCGTCGACGTCGCCTTCACACCGCTCGGCGTGCTCGTGGCGCTCATCTTCATCGGCGTGCCGTTCGTCGTGCGCACGGTGCAGCCCGTGCTGGAGGACCTCGACCTCGAGTTCGAGGAGGCGGCCGCCAGTCTCGGCGCGACGCGGGTGCAGACGTTCCGCCGCGTGGTGCTGCCGATGCTCGCCCCGGCCCTGCTCACGGGCTTTGCGCTCGCGTTCGCGCGCGCGGTCGGCGAGTACGGCTCGGTCATCTTCATCGCCGGCAATATTCCGATGGTGTCGGAGATCACGCCGCTCATCATCATCACCAAGCTCGAGCAGTACGACTATGCCGGCGCCACCGCGGTCGCGGCCGTCATGCTGATCATCTCGTTCTTCCTGCTGCTCATCATCAACGGCCTGCAGGCCTGGAGCGCGCGCACGAGCGAGAGGGCGCGCTAGATGGCCTCCGTCGCCCCAACCTTTGCGGCTGCTCGCTCACGTTCCACGCGCTTTGAGCAGAGCGCGGCCGCGCGCGAGCCGGTCCTCGTAAAGTGGATCATCATCGGAGTGTCACTCACGTTCTTCGTGACCTTCCTGGTGCTACCCCTCCTCGCCGTGTTTTCCGAGGCTCTGCGCAAGGGATGGGCCGCCTACGTGGCAGCGATCACGCAGCCGGATGCGCTCTCCTCCATCCGCCTGACGCTGCTCGCGGCGGCAATCGCCGTCCCGCTCAACGTGCTGTTCGGCATTGCTGCCGCATGGGCGGTTGCCAAGCACGATTTCCGCGGTAAGCAGCTCCTGATCACGCTGATCGATCTGCCCTTCTCCGTCTCGCCCGTCATCGCCGGCCTCGTCTACGTGCTGGTGTTCGGCGCGCAAGGCTGGTTTGGCCCATGGCTCTACGAGCACGACATAAAGATCATCTTCGCCGTTCCCGGAATCGTGCTCGCCACCATCTTCGTGACGGTGCCGTTCGTCGCCCGCGAGCTCATCCCGCTCATGCAGGCGCAGGGACGCGACGAGGAGGAAGCGGCGCTCGTGCTCGGCGCCTCGGGCTGGCGGACGTTCACTCGCGTGACGCTCCCCAACATCAAATGGGGTCTGCTCTACGGCGTGATACTGTGCAACGCACGCGCCATGGGCGAGTTCGGCGCCGTCTCGGTCGTTTCCGGCCATATCCGCGGCCTGACCAATACGATGCCCTTGCACGTCGAGATCCTTTACAACGAGTACAATTTCGCCGCCGCTTTCGCGGTCGCGTCGCTATTGGCCCTCCTCGCCTTGGTGACGCTCGTGATCAAGACTATAATCGAGTGGCGAGCCGGCAGCAGCGTCGTCGAGATAGAAGAAGCCGCATGACCATCGAAGTTCAAAACATCCGCAAGTCCTTCGGCCGCTTCGTCGCGCTCGACGGGGTGAGCATCGACATCCCCACCGGTCAGCTCGTGGCGCTGCTCGGCCCTTCGGGGTGCGGAAAGACGACGCTCCTGCGCATCATCGCCGGGCTCGACTTTGCGGATTCAGGCAAGATTGTCGTCGATGGCGAGGACACCTCGAGCACACACGTGCGTCAGCGCAAGGTCGGCTTCGTGTTCCAGCACTACGCGCTGTTCCGCCATCTCACCGTGTTCGAGAACGTCGCCTTTGGGTTGCGTGTAAAAAGCGGACGGGAGCGGCCGCCCGAGGCCGAAATTCGCCGCCGGGTGCACCAACTCCTGGAACTCGTGCAGCTCGATTGGCAGGCCGAGCGTTACCCCTCGCAGCTTTCCGGCGGCCAGCGACAGCGTATTGCGCTTGCGCGTGCGCTCGCGGTCGAGCCGCGCGTGCTGCTGCTCGACGAGCCG
>CAXMLT010000763.1:0-2160 GCA_964194245.1 uncultured Hyphomicrobium sp. | reverse complement strand
AACTCGGCAGCATCGCCCGCCGCTACACTGATGCGCTCGGAAAGACCATTGCGGGCGATGGCGGCACCGGCGGTGTCGAGCATCGCGTTCGAAATGTCGAACCCATAGAAGCGGGCATTCGGATAGCGCCGCGCGGCGAGAATGAGGTTGCGCCCCGTGCCGCACGCGATCTCGAGCACGCTGCCTCCGGCGGGCGGCTGCAGCTCTGCTAGCAGGCGGTCGCGGCCGAGCAGATAGTATTTGCGCGTCGCGTCGTAGACGTAGCGCTGGTAGCGGTAGATGGCGTCCATGTGCTCGGCCGCAGACGAGTCGGCCTGAGTGCCGGCGTGGGCTCCCGGATGAGCTAGCGCGCGCTCCTTCTTCATCCCTGGAACACGTAGCGGTGGAAGCCGCCGTAGATCGACGCGCGGTCCTTCGCCGTCCACTGCCGGCAGGCCTCGCGATCGTAGGCGAAGCGCGCGAGCAGCGCATCCGGCACGCGCCCGGGAAGGATCGTCTCCTCGCCGGCCGTACGGAAGATGACGCGGGCGTCGGGCTTGGCCGTGCGCACGATCTCCGCCCACAGGGCGTTGAGCTGCGCGTCCGTCATCCAGTCCTGGGCGTCGAGCAGCACGTAAGCATCGAGCGAGGCGGCCGGCTGGCGGCTCAGGTGCTCGGTCAGCGAGGCGTGCACGACGGCGACATCGCCGGCGCGTGAGCGCAGTGCCGCAAAACTCTCCCGCTGCAGGTAGGGCGGCAGCGGGGCCAAGCCACCGCTCGCATAGCGCCGCCCGAACGCCTGCCAGGCGAAGTAGTTGTCGGCGAGATCGAAGCCGCAAGCCAGCCGCTCGAGCCGCGCCTCGAGCACGTCCGCCATGCTCGCCTCGCTGCCTTTGAGCGCGGTGAATTGCGACGGCGGGATGCCGAGACCGAACAGGGCGGAGGGCCGGTCGAGAAGCCAGCGGACGTGCCGCTTCTTGAACAGCGGCGCCAGCTCACGCTCGAAGATGCGGCGCTGCTCGGCGAGGGTCTTGGCGGCAAGCATGCGGCGCGGGTTGGCACCGTGCAGACGGGCGAGCAGGTGGCCGGCACCGATGAAGCCGCCGAGCAGACCGTGCCGGTATAGGTTGGAGCTGAAGTAGCCGATGCGGCGGCGCCCGAGGCGGTCGCGCGACTCCCAGTAGTCGCTCGTCGTCTCGTCGACGTGCGGGCGAAGGTACGTGAAGTAGGCGTCGATGTTGGCGCGCGCGTCGGCCTCGCCGAAGAAGCGGCGGAAGGCGGCGTAGTCGGGCAGGTGCGCGAGCGCGGCAAGCTTCAGCTTGTTGAGCGCGACGTGCGCCGGGTTGAGGTCCACGGCGGTGATGTTAACGGGCGCGGCCGAAAGATAGCTGAGCACGTTGCAGCCGCCCGACGCGATGGCGACGAGCCGCTCGCCCGCCTTGAGCCCCAGCGCGTCGAGATCGACGACCGGGTCCTCCCAGATCTGCGGATACACGAGGCCGCTGAAGACGAGCGTGAACAGCCGCTCCTGAATGCCCTGGCGGGTAGTGGCCTTGTGGCGATGGACGGCTTGGCGCAAGCGTCGATTGCGCGCGCGCCGGAAGGAGGTTTCCTCTGCGGCTGCGGCATGCTGAGTTGCGGCCATCGCTCCCCACTTTTTCCGGTATTGTCCGTTCGTTGCGCCGGCGGCCGTTGATCCGGTGTCACGGCCCGAAGGGCTCGCGTAGGCGACTCCTGTTACCGATTTATGTCAGTCGGGCCGCGACAGCTTGCCTTGCCGGCCTCAATCGCCTAGAGGATGGGCGAGCGCGCCGCCAAAAGCGCATCCTGGATCTCCACACACATTACGGTAAACGCCATGAGCCAACGCAGCCTGCGCAACGTCGAGACGCGGAAGAAGAAGGCCCGCCGCGCCATTCCGCGCTCCAAGGTGACCCGCGTGCAGGGCAACACGGCGGGCGTGCGCCGCCGGCTCAAAAAGGCCGCCAACAAGGCGCGTGGCGCCAAAGCCGCCAAGGGATGAGCCTTCGGGCAACCTCGACGCGCCTCTAAACCCGCGTCAGGGTACGTAGCTTGGTGGGCGGCGGAGGCAGGTCATGAGCCGCATCGCGCCATTCAATCCGCAGCGCTTCACCTCCGCGATCCCGCACTACGTCGCCGGACGGCCGCCCTATTCCATGC
>CAXMLT010000762.1:0-1913 GCA_964194245.1 uncultured Hyphomicrobium sp. | reverse complement strand
CGCTTATCTTCCTTAATGTGAGACGTGGCCGCCCGGCAAGGGCGCCCCTAGAGAGACCCACCGATGAGCCAGACCGTAACCGTCACCGACCGCGCCGCCAAACGCATCGCCGAGATCGTCGCCGGCGAGGCGGCCGCACGCGCGCTTCGCGTCAGCGTCGAAGGCGGCGGCTGCTCGGGCTTCCAGTACAAGTTCGACCTCGTGCCGGCCCCGGCGGCCGACGACGTGGTGCTGGAGCGGTCCGGCGCCAAGGTCGTGATCGATCAGGTGTCGCTCGGCTACCTAGCCGGCTCCGAAATCGACTTCGTCGACGACCTCATCGGCTCCTCCTTCCGCATCACCAACCCGAAGGCGACGGCCTCCTGCGGCTGCGGCACCAGCTTCTCGATGTGAGGCGCGACGCGCTGGTAAGCCCCTCGATTCTGGCTTACGCCTGGGCCGCTTGAGCCACGGGCAAATGTCGCAGCCATGAAAGTCGCAACCTGGAACATCAACGGCGTGAAGGCGCGGCTCGAATCCGCCGTCGCCTACCTGCGCCAAGCGGCGCCCGATGTGATCTGCCTGCAAGAGATCAAGAGCGTCGATGAGGGCTTTCCCGGCGCCGCCTTCGAGGAGCTCGGCTACAACGTCGCCGTCCACGGGCAGAAGGGCTTCAACGGCGTCGCCATTCTCTCGAAGCTGCCGTTCGACGAGGTAGCGGCGCGGCTTCCTGGCCACGAGGGCGACGATCACTCCCGCTACATAGAGGCGACCGTCTCGACCAAGAGCGGCGTGCTCAAGGTCGCCTCGATCTACGCACCCAACGGCAACCCGACCGGCACGGACAAGTTCTCCTACAAGCTCGGCTGGCTGAAGCGGCTGCAGGAGCGCGCACGCGTGCTGCTGGCCGACGAGCTGCCGCTCGTGCTCGCCGGCGACTACAACGTCATCCCCGAGCCTGCCGACGCCAAGCGGCCCGCTGCGTGGACCAATGATGCGTTGTTTCAACCGGAGAGCCGCGCCGCCTACCGCACGCTCGTCAATTCAGGCCTCACCGACGCTGTGCGGCTCTGCCATCCCCAGCCCGGCATCTACACGTTCTGGGACTATCAGGCCGGCGCCTTCCAGAAGGACGACGGCATCCGCATCGACCACCTGCTCCTGTCGCCGCAGGCGGCGGATCGCTTGGTGTCCGCGGGCGTCGATCGCTTCACGCGCGCCTGGGAGCGGCCGTCAGACCACGTGCCGGCGTGGGTCGAGCTCGACCTCTAGCCCGCGGTCAGTGGCGTCAATGGCAGGTGACGCCAGTCACCGGCTTTGCGTCATGCACCGCAGCGTTCCAGGCCGTGATGTCGCCGGCGAGCTTGGCTTGGACCAACAGATAGGCAGCGAGGTCGAGTGCGTGGCGGTTCTTCTCCGTCAGCACGAAGTCGGTGTCGATGCCGGCGAGGCTCGTTTCCAGCCGCTGCTGCA
Organism: uncultured Hyphomicrobium sp.; assembly: GCA_964194245.1. Lineage (GTDB taxonomy): Bacteria > Pseudomonadota > Alphaproteobacteria > Rhizobiales > Hyphomicrobiaceae > Hyphomicrobium_A. Next base: position 461 of record CAXMLT010000762.1, on the reverse strand, counting down.
GGGCCGGCCATGTGCTGTCCCCAACCGCATTGTTGGCGCGCAAAAGCTCATCGAACCGCGCCTCCTTTCCCACGAGGTTGGCGACATACTGGCCTTCGAAATCGGGGTCCATGACGTCGCGTAAACCGAGACGGATGATCAGCGGCCGCACGGCGAGCCGCCCGTCCTCGAACAGGTTCGCCCAGGAGGTCTTGGAGGCAGGACCGCATGCGCCGGTCCGCCTGGTCAGGGAGTCATGCCAATTCATTTTGATCTGGTCAGTCTCGACGCCGCTGCCCTCGAGGAATTTCGTGCCGAGATCCTGCATGAGCGCGACCGCGCTCTCCACCGATTCCACGCCGTGCCCGACGACCGTGCTCTCGTAGGCGTAGCGATCCTCGTTGCCTCGCCGCTGGAAGCGCGAACCTTCGGTGTTGAGCCGGTCGAGCGTCGCGTCGATGGCGATGACCACCACCTTGTGT
>CAXMLT010000761.1:0-5500 GCA_964194245.1 uncultured Hyphomicrobium sp. | reverse complement strand
TAGAGGAGGTGCATGTAGGTGATGAGCGCGTCGGCGCCTTCAGCGCGCGCAATGCGATTGGATTCCTTCCAGAACGCCGCGGCGTCCTCGCCGATCTGCGGCAGGAAGGCGTAGTCCTGCATGGGGCGCGGCGAGAGCGTGCCGTCGAAGTCGTAGACGAGCGCGATGGTTTTTTTGTCGAAGGTCGCCTTCGAGGATCGCTTCGAGGACGCCTTTGACCGCTTTTGGGCGCGCGGGGTCGCCGGCTCCGCGCCGCTCTCGTTATTGATGCGTTCGGACATGCGCGCCTCCCGGCTCGACTTGCACCGGCACCATGGCCCGATTCGGGGGGCGGGTTGAAGGCGGTGGGAAGCGCCTTAAGCCGGAGCGATCCCGTCGAGCCAGCGGATGAACGCTTGCGCGCCCGCCGCGACGACGGCCGGCCCTTGCTGCGCGATCTCGGCCCGGAGCGTGCGCACGTCGAGGCCCGACTGCGCGATCTCGCCCGTGTGCCCGATGAGCCAGCGCTCGAGACGCTGCGGCTCCGCTTCCACGTGAAACTGCAGCGCCAGCACGTTCGGCCCCAGGCTGAACGCCTGGTTCTGCGTGATCGGCGTCGAAGCGAGACGGGTGGCGCCGGCCGGCAGATCGAACGTGTCGCCGTGCCAGTGCAGCACGTTGTAGGCGGCAGGTTTCAGCTCGCCGAGGCAGGAGGCTTCGCCGTCGGGCGTGAGCGTCAGCGGCGAAAACCCGATCTCCTTCTGCGTGCCCGGATAGACGCGCGCGCCTGCGGCCCTGGCGATGAGCTGGGCGCCGAGGCAGATGCCGAGGGTGGGCGCGCCGGCCCTCAGCCGCCGCTCGATCAGCGCGATCTCTCCGCCGAGAAAGGGATAGAGCGGCTCGTCGTAGACGCCGATCGGGCCGCCGAGCACGACGAGCAGGTCGGGCGCATCACGCTCGATGGCGCCGAGGTCATCCACGCCGGCTTCGAAGTAGCACGCCGAAATTCCGCGCGCGGCGAGGACCGGGGCGAGGACGCCCAGGTCCTCGAAGGCGACGTGGCGGATAACAGCGGCCGTGCTCAGTGGCATCCGCAGCCCGGATCGCCGCAGCCGCCCTTCTCGCTCTTCTTGCCTTCATTAGCTTGCGCGGCCTTCTCCGGGTGCGCGTGATCGTGGTCGTGACCGTGATCATGGCCATGTTCGTGGCTGTGTCCGCCGCAGCAGCCGCCTTCGTGATCGTGCGCATGGTCGTGATCGTGCGCGTGGTGTCCGCCGCAGCACTCGTCGTCATGGTGATGGTGGTGGCGATGATCCTCGGGATCGACGAGGGCCTCGGCGAGCCGCTGCTCGATGGCGATCGAGGCCTCGCGCGGGGCCCTGGCATCCTCGATGGCGAGCGCCATGATCTCGGCGCCGAGCCGCACATCGTCGACGGCGCCGAGGTAGTGCCGGCGCAGGCGCCCCTGGCGATCGAAGAGAAGCAGAGTCGGCGTACCCTGCATGCCGTAGGCGTCCATCGTCAGCGGCAGCTCGGTGCCGTTGGGCTTGTCAATGGCAATTGGAAAGTCGATGTGCTCCTGCTTGAGGAAGGCCTCGAGCAGCTCCGGCGTCATGTCCTTGTGGTTCTCAAACACCGTGTGCAGGCCAATGACCGCGACCTGCTCGTCGTTGAAAGCGCGCGCGAGGCGTTGCGCCTGCGGCAGCGAGTGGCGCAGCGAGCCGGGGCACTGCATCTGGAAGGCGAGGAGCGCCACGACGCGGCCCTTGGGCTTCGCGAGCGAAAGCGGCTCGGTGTTGAACCACTGCGCGACCTTGAGCTCGGGCGGGTTCTCGGGATTGAAGGCGGTGGCGTCCATGGGGCGTTCCTTTGCGGCGGCGACCGGCGTTGCTCCGACATAGCCAGTCCGCGTCCGCGCCACAAGGTTTGCGGGGCGTAAATCGGCGCAAATTCTAGCGGCAGCGGGAGGCGCCGGCGCCCTCGGCGGGGAGCGGAAGCGGCGCCGTGCAGGCAAAGCGCTCATCCACGCGGCAGCCGGGGTCCGGCTGCGGGCCCGTCAAATAGATCGAGAATGAGAGCGGGCAGCCGCGCATCGTATTGAGCGCCGTGACACAGCCGGCGCGCTCGGGCGGCTTGGCGTTGTGCTGAGCCAGCGCCTGGGCGAGCTCGCGGGCCCAGCGGTCTTCGACGACGGCGATGCCGGGCTCGCGCGCAGCCATGCGCTTGGCGATCGCGCCCACGTCGCCATCGCTGTCGCGGCCGAGCAGGAACACGCTGCTCGGCTCGCGGAAACCGAGCAAGCTCACGGGGCCGTTCGCGCAACGGCGTAACGGCTCGATGGCTTCCGCGATGCGCCGCGCAGGCCAGATCTGCTCGACGTGCGGAAGCGCCACGCCGAACGTGTAGGCGAGGAGCAGGGCGAAGCCGGCGACGCTCGAAGCCAGCCAAAGGGCTGCAAGGTTCTCGGTCGCAGCGCGCGCGGCGAGCGTAAGCAGGCCCACGACGAGGGCCGCTCCCAAGACGATCAACGCGCTCGGCGGCACGCCGGCGTAGGTCAGCCCCCCCGCAAACAGCGCCATCATGCCCACGAGCACGGCCCACGCCGGCAACCGCAGCATGAGCTTCGGCAGCTCGAGCCGGCCGTTGCGTTCCAGCGTGAGCGCCACGGCTGCGGCCGCAGCCGGAAACATTGCCTGGACGGTGTAGAGCGCCGGCTTGCTGGAGAGCAGCTCGAGATAGGCGAGATAGCCGATGATCCACGCGAGCAGGAACCGCTGCAGCGCCGCCCCGCGGTTGTTCCACAGGTCGCCCAGCGCCGGCACGAGCAACAGCGCGCCCGGCAGGAAGCCCACGATGAAGCCGAGCGTGAAGGTCAGCGGCGCGGCCTTCCATTTCATGTCCTGCGCACCGCCGAGGGCGCGCAGCGTCTCCGAGAAACTGAGCGAGCTGAATGGCACGCCGTCGAAGTGGGCGCGCACGACCAGCCACGGCGCGGCGATAGCGAGCATCAGCGGAACGCCGACCACCGGGCGCGTGCGCTTCAGCCAGCCCCAATCGCGGTCGAAGACGTAGAGCGCGACAACGGTCGCGAGCGACAGGATCGGAACCGCGAGCGCGTTGAGCAGGATGCCGAAGCCCTGCGCGGTCCAGAACAGCAGCGCGAGCCGCGTGTCCTCCTCGCCTTCGCGCGCGCAGTAGAGCTGCAGCAGCGTCAGTTGCGCCACGACGATTGCGAGCAGCAGAGGCCCCTCGGGGATGGCGAGCTGCGATTGCAGCGCCACGATCGGCGTCACCGCGAACAGGGCGGCGGCAATCAGCGATCCGCGTGCGCCGAGCAGAGGCCGCAGCAGCCACCAGACGGCGAGCACGGCGAGCACGCCGCCGAGCAGCGACGGCAGCCGGTAGGTCGAAATCGCGCTCCACGCTGAGGGTCCGAGCAGAGCGCCCGACGCCATCTGCAGCCAGTAGATGCCGATGGGACGGAAAGGAAAGCGCTCGTCGAGGAAGCGCGCATCGAGCACGTCGCCGCGCTCGAGCATGCCGCGCGTGCTCTGCGCATAGACGATCTCGGTGCGGTCGACGGGCGGCAGCTCGATGAGGCCCGGCAAGGAGGCAATGAGCGCCAACGCCACGAGCGCAGCCGCCGCAAGGCACGGCCGCGCCGCTATCTCGTCGAGGGCGCGCGCGCAATTCGCTTGGAGCCGGGAAAGCCTGGGTTGCGTGAGGATCATCGGGGTTCGTTACAGGGCTTCGCGGCCACGGGCTTGACACTGATAGCGCAGTTAAGCGATTGCGCAAGCTGGCGCGGGGTCATCGGAGACGCGGGATATGTCGGAAGGGGCCAACGGGGCACGGTCGGGCAATCGCGCGGATGCGCGCGCGCGGCTGATCGAGATCATCAAGACGCGCTCGTTCCAGTCGGGGCGAGAGGTGAAGCTCGCCTCGGGCCGCACCTCCACCTACTACTTCAACATGAAGCCGACGATGCTCGACGCGGAGGGCTCGCACCTCATCGCCACGCTCATCCTCGATGCGATCAAGGGCCTCGAAGCGGACCTGATCGGCGGTCTCGAGATGGGCGCGGTGCCGCTCGCCTCCGCCGTAGCCGCGGTGAGCCATACGGGCGCGCGGCCGATCAACGCATTCTTCGTGCGCAAGCAGGCAAAAGAGCACGGGACGAAGAGCCTGATCGAGGGGCTGCCCGACGGCGACAGCCTGAAGGGCAAGCGTGTCGTCGTGGTGGAAGATGTGACGACGACAGGAGGCTCGGCCATCAAGGCGGCGGAAGCGGTGCGCAGCGAGGGCGCTGAGGTTGTCGGCGTCGTCACCGTCATCGACCGGCAGGAAGGCGCGGAGGAGGCGTTCGCGGCGGCAAAACTGAAGCTGACGCCGATCCTGACGCTCGCCGATTTCAAGAATTAGGCGGCGGCAAACCGGCGATCCCGATTGCGCGCGCGACGCCGACGAGGCGCACGAACTCCTGGCGCGCCGCATCGGCACTCGTGACGCGCACGGTGAAAGGCAGCCGCAACCCGCGTGCACCGAGCACCAGATCGCAGCCTTCCGGGTCGACGCTCGTCATCCGCCACGCACCGGGGCCTGCATTCAACAGTCGCGTCGCGTAGAGCTCGATCGCCTCGGCGTGGTCCTCGTTCATGTGCGCCACGATGCCGGGTTCGGCTTCGATGAGCCCTTCGGCGCCGGCGAGCGGCACCAGGAGATCGCGAGGGCCGAGATCGACGATGCGGCCGAAGCCGCCGATGAAGTGCGCGCTCTCGGGCTGCAATGCGTAGAACGCGAAATCGGGAAAATCGGCGTAGCCTTGTGCGCTCGGATGCCGCGCGAGGAAACGCGCGCGCGCCGTCGGACTCGTCGTTTGCCGCATCGACCCGATCAGCGTGACGCGTGCACCCGCCATCGGATCGACCTCGGTCCCGGTGCCGTCGATGAGCAGGCTCGCGCGCGAATCGGTGCCTATGTTCTGCGTGTGCAGCGCGAGGCGCGAAATCAGGAAGAGTGGCGTGCCGTCGCTGTCGGTTGCAGTGAGCGCCAGCGAGGCGTAAGGGTGGCCTGAGCCCTTGCTGAGCGTGGCCAGCGAGCCCTTCAGCGCGCCCCTCAACAGCGATCTTGCCGCCGCGGCGGTTTCCTTAACCTGCGAAAAAATAGCGCGTTTCCCGTCGTCTTCGTTGCCCATGCCGGTTTGCGCGCTCCCAGCGCTCGCCTTATTCAGATAAGGTTCAGACAGAAAACATGAAATTGGCCTCGCCACAATTGATACACCTTGAAGCCATAAAGCGCGGTGGGCTGTCTTACTGCCGCAGGGTCAGGACATGATGAAGGAAAAGAGCACGATCGCGCTGGTCGACGACGAGCGCAACATCCTTACCTCGCTGCGCATGGCGCTCGAGGCCGAGGGATACAAGGTCCGCACCTACAATGACGGCGCCTCGGCCCTCGAAGCCCTGTCTGAGGACCCCGCCGATCTCGGCATCTTCGACATCAAGATGCCGCGCATGGACGG
>CAXMLT010000760.1:0-4714 GCA_964194245.1 uncultured Hyphomicrobium sp. | reverse complement strand
TCGCCTCGAGTTTTGAATCGATCGGCTCGCCCAGGTAGTGGCGCATCAGCACGTACTCGGCCGGTATCGTGGCGTCGGCCTCTAGCTCAAAGACGAAGTGCCCGTCCGCTTTTTGCAGGCCAATGAGCGCGCGGACAGCGGAGCGGATCGCCGTGGCGAGCTGCTCGGCGGGAAATTGCAGAGGAGCGGCGTTATCGTCGGCCGTTGCGTAAGCCCCCACCATCCCTCGATCCTTTCTGCGCTTCCGCAGCAAGACTGCGACTTCATCAGTAATATCTGGCCCTCAACAGCTCGGCCGCACGCGTGCCGGAGCGGATTGCGCCTTCAATGGTTGCAGGCAGCCCGGTCGCTGTCCAGTCGCCGGCGAGAAGCAGATTCCGCCAGCGTGTCTGCGGCGCCGGACGCCGTGCGTTCTCCTCCGGCAGAGCCGCAAACGTGGCCTTTCGCTCCTTCACAATGAGCCACGGCGGCAGGTCGCTGTTGTGTCCGGCGAGGACGGCCACCTCGTTCCAAATTCGACGAGCCAACGGCTCGCGCTCTGACTCGTTAAAGCGGTCGGCCGCACTGACGGTAACGGAGATCCTGTTGGGGAAGGTGAATATCCACTCCGTAGTCGCGTTGAGCACGCCGAGGATCCTCGGGAATCCCAGTGGAGCAGCAATCTTGAAGTGTGCGTTGAGGATAGCGTTGAATTTCGTCGGTACGGAAAGGTCCTTGATGAGAGAGGGCGCAACCCAGCCAGGAACAGCTAGGATGACGGCATCTTCGTTGCCAAGATCGATCTTGTCTGCACCGAATTCGAGGGCCCGCACATGGTCGTCCACGAGATCGAGCGCTCGTAGCTGATGATCGAAACGGATATCGACTCCACGCTGCTGAAGGTAGGCGATCGCCGGATCGACGAATGCTGCTCCAAGCCCGTCTCCAGCGATGAGCGGCCGGCAGGCACGGCCACCCCGCGCCAGGGTCTCGCGCACGACGGCACCTGCGAGCGCCGCAGAGGCGTTGGGTGGATCTGTATTGAGAGCGGCAAGAAATACCGGACGCAGCAGGCGGTGATAGAGGGTCCCGCTGCAAGAGAGCGTATCCTCCAAGGTTCCATCGCTTTGGGCCATGAGCAATCGCGCAAGCGGCAGGTAATCAAAGGCGCTGGTTTCCGGAACGCGACGTCGGTTCGAGAAGATCCACCACGGCAACAGGCCCATATTGGGGCGCACTGACCAACGCTTGCCGGAAGCCATGTCGGCGAATGCGAATTCCGCCTCATGGGGCCCTACGAGGAGGTCCCCGGCGCCAACGGTTTTCAGGAACGTGAGCGCGTCGTGATTGCCCGAAAGCAGAAGGTGGTTGCCGTTGTCGATTGTGAGGCCGAGGGCCGGCTCGAAGTAGGAACGACATCGACCGCCGGCATGACGGGCAAGCTCGTGCAGGACGACCTTTCGAGCGGCGCCCGCGAGGCTGACGGCGGCCGACAGACCGGACAGTCCGGCCCCGATGATGTGGACGGTTCCTCTCGCCATCAAAGGAAGCCGTGACGGAGAACCGCCCAGATGATCAGCCGCGTCGAGTGACGCAACTTGTGCCGTGGCGGGGACCATCCTCGTGAAACGAGCTTCTCGAGCATGGGGCGATACACGGCAGCCATTAGGCGCGGCGAGCGAACGTTGTTGCGCTCGCAGCGCGCCATAATTCTTTCGGCCTCGTCAAAATGGCCTCGCGCTCGCTCGGCGACGATGCTGCAAGCCTTGTCGAGCGAAGGATCGGCCAGTACTTTGGCAACGTCTTGATGGGCGATGCCGGCTTCGGTAAGCGCTTCGCGGGGAAGATAGAGGCGCCCCATGACGGCATCTTCGTCGAGGTCTCTCAGGATGTTGGTTAATTGCAAGGCGCGTCCCAAATGGTGGGCGAGGGGCAGTCCGTTTGTCTCGTGGAGGCCAAAGATTCGCACAGAGAGCCGCCCGACTGCAGACGCTACACGGTCGCAGTAGAGGTCCAACATCTGCCAGTCGGGCGCTCTCATGTCGTGCTGCACGTCCATTTCCATGCCGTTGATCACGGCCACGAAGTCTGCCCGCGCGAGACCGAACCCCGCGATCGCCGGCAGCAGCTTCTCCGTGAGCGGCGTGGTGCCGCCCTGCGCATAGAGACGATCGATATCGCGCCTCCATTGGTCGAGCGCGGCAAGGCGCTCCTGCACCGGACCTCCGTCATCGGCGATGTCGTCGACCGCTCGGCAGAATGCATAAACCCCGAACATTGCCTCGCGTTGCGCCGGCGGAAGAATGCGCATCGCCGCATAGAATGAGCTCCTCGCGGCAATGGGAGCGGGTTGGGCCACGGTTTGCTGAGGCGAGGTCATCGCGCGTCGCCCCTTGCGGCAACTTGGGGAGACAATTGTCGCATCAGGCGGCGGGAGAGAGCCCCGCCTGCCGCCCGTGCTGCAACCCAGCCAGCGGCCGCGGGTGAAAGACCCACGCGCTCGTTCAAAGGATCTCGAGTCTCGAGCAGGGTGAGCAGCACGCGGGCGAGCCTGACAATCACAGCTGTCTCGAGGCCGAGACGCAGGCTTTTGACACGCTCTGGCAGACGCTCGGCTTCCGGCATCAACTGCGCGGCGCGGTCTGCGAGAGACGTCAGGCAGGCGCGCAGCTCCGGTGACGCGGCGGATACAGCGAGCGCCTGCACATGGGCACCATAAGCCTCGAACGCGTCGAGCGGCACGTAGACGCGATCGAGGGCGCGGTAATCCTTGGCGCAATCCTGCAGATGATTAATGACCTGCAGGGCGGAGCAAAGTGCATCCGAGGGGGGCCAAGTATCCTGACTCTCACCGTGCACGTCCAGGACGAAACGGCCGACGGGCATCGCCGAATACCTGCAGTACTGCATCAGCTCGTCCCAATCGCGATAGCGGCGCTTGGTGACGTCTTGTCTGAATGCCACCAGCAGCTCCAAAGGATGGCGAGCGGTAAGACCCGTCCCGGCAAGCGCACGCCGCAGGGGAAGGGCGTCAGGTGCTGCATCCGACTTGCCAAGCAGCGTCTGCTCGAGCGCGTTGAGAAGCGCGAACTTTTCGTGTTCGCTCAGCGTGGGATGATCGGCAGCGTCATCGGCCGCCCGGGCGAACCGATAGAATGCGAGTATCGGCGCCCGAAAGCGAGGAGCAACCAGCACCGACGCGACGGGAAAATTCTCGTCGTGCTCGCCCTTGCCCGACCTGAACTCGACGCCGGTACTCATCGCTTCTCCGGAAGGGCTTGTACGCGCCCTTTCCACATGCCGCCGCGGCCTCGCCAATGCTGATACGCGGAATCGACGGTGAAGACCAAGTAGGCCGCGGCGATCAGGGGCAATAGGAGCCCCCAGAGCGGGGAGGAGCGATAGAGACGCAGTGTTGGCCGAAACGCTATCGCCATAAGGCACCAAACCGCAAAGCCAATTGCGGAGGAGGGATAACCCGCAAAGATGGCAAGCCAAGGGGCAGCGATATAGGTTACCGCCAACCCGATAATTGTGCCGGCGAGCAGCAGCGGTGAGTAGCGCAGCTGGGCATAGGCCGAGCGCGCTACCATGTGGCGAATGTCGCCGATGCGGGGGTAGGCCCTTAGGCTCGTGACGCGCTCCGTCAGGCCGAGCCAGATGGGGCCCTCCACCTTCAGCACCGCGGCGAGCGCACAATCGTCGATCAGCGCGTTGCGAATAGCCGGCATCCCGCCCGCCTTTTCCAGCGCACGTCGCTCGACAAGCATGCAACCGCCGGCTGCGGCTGCCGTGCTCATCGATGCTCTGCCGACCCAAGCGAACGGGTAGAGCATCTGGAAAAAGAAGATGAAGGCGGGAATGAGCGCTCGCTCCGCGAAGCTCTCGCAATTCAGTTTCGCCATGAGAGAGGTCAGCACTAACCCCCCGGCCCGGGCGCGCGCAACGAGGTGGATCAGGGCGTCTGGCGAATACGCGATGTCAGCATCCGTCAATAGGAAATATTGGGGCGGATCGCATGCGGCCGCAGCATGCGCGATACCTTGCTGCATGGCCCAGACCTTGCCTGTCCAACCCGGAGGTCGCGGCTGCCCTCGCAACACAACGACCTCGCGTTTCGCGGCGACGGCGACGCGGTGTGCAACCTCGGACGTATTGTCCTCGCTTTGATCGTCGACCACAACGACCCGGATAGGGTGCGCATAATTCTGCGCGAGCAGAGAACGTAGGCTGTCCGGCAGCATGGCGGCCTCGTTGCGGGCCGGAACGATAACGACGATGTGCGGCCAGGGCTCACCGGATCGCCGCATCGGCTGCGGATCGCGCGCGTCGCTCTCGCGTCCGAGCCAAAACCATCCGCGAAATAGCAACAGGTATACCCAAATTGCCAAAGCAATGACCGCAACGATGAGTTCAATCTTCACGGCACGTAGCCCATCGTGCGGAACCACTGCAGCGCATCGCGGAGCGCTTCCTCGACAGGCCGCGACGTATATCCCAGTTCTCGCTCTGCCTTGGCGGAGGTGAAGTACATTTTGTGCTTGGCCATCCTGAGACCATCGAGTGTGACGAAGGGATCGCGCCGAGTGATGCGCGCGACTCCCTCTGCCGCAAGCGCCACGGGATAGATGAGCGCGCGGGGCAGACGGATGCGCGGGGGCCGGCGCTGCGTCAGCAAGGAAATCCTGGCAAGCAATTCGGCGAGCGCGAGGTTCTCGCCTCCTAAGATATAGCG
>CAXMLT010000759.1:0-7735 GCA_964194245.1 uncultured Hyphomicrobium sp. | reverse complement strand
ACCGCCTCATCGCCGCCGAGATCGGCTCGGGTAACAACGACGCGCAGCACGTGCTCGACCGCGCCCGTGTCGTCGGCAGCGAGCAGCAATTTCTCATCGGCGTGAGGGTGTTGTCGGGGGCCATCAAGGCCAACCAGGCGGGCGGCGCCTATTCGCTCGTGGCGGAGCGCCTGATCGATCAGCTCAAAGTGGCCTCCGAGCGCGAGCTCGAACGCGCGCACGGCCGCGTTGCCGGCGGCGGGGCAGTTGTCATCGCCATGGGCAAGCTCGGCGGCCGCGAGATGACGGCGGCATCCGATCTCGACCTCATCCTCGTCTACGATTTCGACCCCGCGGCGCCGCAGACCTCGGGCTCCCGCCCGCTGGCGCCCGCGCACTTCTATATGCGGCTGACGCAGCGCCTCATCGGCGCTCTGTCGTCGGCGACGGCCGAAGGCACGCTCTACGACGTCGACATGCGCTTGCGGCCCTCGGGCCAGCAGGGTCCGGTGGCGACGCAGCTAACGAGCTTCATCGACTACCAGGCTAAGGAGGCCTGGACCTGGGAGCACCTTGCGCTGACACGCGCGCGCGTGATCTCGGGGCCGCCGGAGCTGTGGGCCCGCGTCGAGGCGGCGATCCGGCAGGCGCTGCTGAGACCGCGCGAACCCGCCAAGCTCACCGCCGACGTGCGCGAGATGCGTGAGCGCATCGCCAAGGAGAAGGGCACCGACGACATCTGGGACCTGAAGCAGGTGCGTGGCGGGCTCGTCGACCTGGAGTTTATCGCCCAGTACCTGCAACTCATGTATGCGGCGGCGCATCCCGAGGTGCTGGACCAGAACACGGTCGAGGCCTTCCGTAAGCTGAGGGACGCCGGTGTGCTGTCGGCCGAGGACGCGGATGTGCTGATCCCGGCGACCCGGCTTCTACACGATTTGACGCAGATCCTCCGCCTGTGCCTGGAAGGGCGCTTCGAGCCCGCCACGGCGCCCTCCGGGCTCAAAGAGCTGCTTGCAAACGCGGGCGATGCCCCGAGCTTTGCCGAGCTGGAAGATCGGCTGCGGTTGACGCTCCTCAAGGTCGCCGGGCTTTTCAACGAGATAATCGCGTAAGCGGCGACAAAGTTCGCCGACGGATTTAACCGGGAAGCGCCGTTTTCTCGGTAAATCGGCGCTGGAAGGCCTCTCATCGGAGCCCAAGGTCGCCGTCGAGGCTCGCAGAATGGCCACATCCCACGCTAGAGTGGAAAGCGGAAGCGATTGATGGCCATGTCGAGGCTAACGGTGGCGGCGAAAAGAGTGGTTCCGGGCCCGCCGGGAGGCTCCCCGGGGGCTGAGATGAGCGAGGACGCCTCGCTGGTAGCGGCCGCCGCCAATGGTGACGCGGCGGCGTTCCGATCGCTTGTCGATAGGCATCTTTCCGGCGTCTTGGCAGTCGCGCGACGCATGCTGCGTGACGACGCGGAGGCTGAGGACGTTGCCCAGGAAGCCCTGCTGCGGCTGTGGCGTTCTGCCGATGGGTTGGAGGTTGGCCCGCAGGGCTTGCGGCCGTGGCTGCGACGGGTCGTGTCGAACCTGTGCGTTGATCGGATGCGGTCCGGGCGCCGGCTCATGGTGGTGGAGGAGGTTCCCGATCGTGCGGAGCCCGCCACCCAGTTGACCCAGTTGGAGGCCCGCGACGTTAGCCAGCGCGTCGATGCGGCGTTGAAGGAGCTACCCGATCGGCAACGCATGGCGCTGACCCTGTTCCACTACGAGGGCCTGAGCCAGGTGGAGGTCGGACGCATCATGGGGATCTCGGACGAGGCGGTGGAATCGCTGCTCGCCCGCGCCCGCAGGAATTTGAAGGGAGCCTTGCGCGAGGAATGGCGCGAGTTGCTCTCCGAGGACGAATAGACGTAATGCGGCGAAGGCCGGACAACGAGACGAACGAGATTGGCGACTGGAACGAGAAAAAGACGATGACGACAAAAGAAAAAAGGGCAGAGGACAGGCAGGCGCTCGAGCACCTGCTGGAAGTCTATGGTGCCGATCGGACGCGGTGGCCGGCCCGCGAGCGGCTGCGGTTTGCAAGCCTCGTTGCCGAGGATGATGGAGCGCGTCGCCTCGTGTCCGAGGCAAGCGCGCTCGATTCCCTCTTGGATCTCGCCCCCAAGGCGAGTGCGGCGCGTGAGCATGCCCTGAAGGAACGCATCGTCGCCGCCGCGCTGCGACAGACAGAGCCTAAGTTCGCCGTGGTGGCGCGCTCGACCGAGGCCGCCGCGGGTGGGGGCTGGCGCGCCTGGGCGCACCGTGCATCGACGTTGCGTGCCCCGGCGAGCAGCGGATGGGCTGCAGGCGGGTTGCTCGCCGCCTCGCTCGTCGTCGGCGTGCTCCTGGGCTCGGCCGGGACCTTCGATACCGCCGTGCAGCAGGTGGCTGAGGCGACCGGCTATTCCGTGACCGATACATCCTCGCACCTGGCGCTCGGTGACGAGATGGTTTCCGCATCCGACGAGGAAGTTCTATGACGAACGGCACGACCGGCGGATCGGGCCGCAACCTGCGACCCGCGCTGATGGCGTCCCTCGCCTTCAACGTCCTGATCGTTGGCGCGGTCGCCGCGGCGCTGCTGCTGCCGTTTCTGCACGGCGGCAAGCGGCATCGCCCCCTTCCACCGACCGGGCTTGCCGGCTTTGCCGAGACGCTGCCCGCCGACCGCGCCGCATTTGTGCGCGGGAAAGTGGATGGCCAGAAGGGCGCATTCGAGGCGATCTTCAAGGAGGAGCGCGAGTCGCGTCAGGCCGCGCGCCTGGTCCTCGTCGAGGAGCCGTTCGACGTCGCCAAGTTCAAGGCCGCGCTCGACCGCGTCGCCCAGGCCTACGACAAGGAGACGCGGACGCGCATGATGCTCGTCGCCGACACGGCGGCCGAGCTCACGCCCGAGGAGCGCAAGCAGCTTCACGCCTATTTCGAGAAGCATCGGGCGCGCAATCGACACAGCAAGGCGCCGCCCGACGACCCCAATCCGAACTAGCGGCCGGGTGATCCGCCTCGGCGTCTAGCCGACGAGCGCGGGTACGCCGAGCCTCGGGTTGCCGCCTTCCGTGTCGATGAAGAAGTCGGGCTGCGCCGCGCGGTCAAGAACGGTGACGGCGCGCCAACCCTGGTTGACGCCCTCCACCTCGATCAGCGTCGTGCCGTGCATCTCGAGCAGCGTGCGCGCGAGGCAGAGCGCGAGCGATCCCCCCTTGCGCGCTGTTCTCGCCCGCTCCCGCGATACCGAGACCGAAATCTCGATGAGCTCACCGTCTGCGATCGCAGCGACGACGACGCGCTCGCCGTGGGCAGCGCGGGAGACCGCCTCCGCCAGCAGGTTGACCATGATCTGGCGCAGCGCACGGGGCTCGCCCAGCACCTCGAGCTCGGACGGGATGAAAGCGCTGAAGTCGATCGCTCGGCCCTCGGCGGTGCGTGCGACGAAGGCCCAGGCGTCGGCGGCGAGAAGCTCGAGATTGCTGGCACAAGTGGCGTCGCGGCGGTTGGGTGAGGCCATGAGCGCGGTGAGCGCCATGGTATCCTCGGCCGATTTCAACAGCTCGGCTGCGCTGTCGCGGATGTGGTGGACGTAGTCCTGATAACGCTCGTCCCCGAGCGGCCCGTACAGCTCCAGCGCCATCATCTCAGAGAAGCCCATGACGGCATTGAGCGGCGTGCGCAGGTCGTGGCTGACGCGGGCCATGAGGTCGGTCCAGGCCCGGTCCTTCTGCTCGAAGGTGACGCGCAGGCGGCGGACGGGGAGGCTATGCGCGATCTGGCGCTGGGTCTCGCGCTCGAGATCGATCTCGGAGGCACTGGCCGAGAGCGGAGCGTGTGGAAGGCCGGCCGCGACGAGCGAACGGGCTGAACGCAAGTCCGGCTTCGGGGCGAGGACGCGGAGGGCGAGCTCGGGCAGCGGGATGATGGCGAAGAGCGCGCAGGTGGCCGCGGCGGTGGTCAGCAGGATGGCGGTGAGCCCGGGTGGCAGGAGTGGTGTCAGGAAGCCGAAGACGGCTAGGGGGGCAGCAACGGCTAAGCCGGGGTGCAGGCGTGGAGCGCTCGCTCGCAGCACGTATTTGAGGACCAGGAATTTGAGGAGAAGGGCCGCCTTCGCTCGTCCGGCGGACAGCACCATCAGGGTCGGCCGCGCGCGCAAGTAGGCCGACGTTGTCCACGCCATCCGTCATCTCCCGAATTGTCATCTTGAATGACTCGCGGATCCCCGCCGAACCCGCTACCCGAATCACACGTAATACTTCACACGATTGCGAATCGGCTGTCGAGATCCAATAAGCCCATCAATGTAATATATTTTCTGAAGTTACCCTTCGAGCACCTTGGAGACGATTTCGTGCACGTCGGAGGATAAGGATTTGGCCCTCGCAAGCCGCTGCAGCGCCTTGCGGGCGAGCCCCCGGCGCCCCGTTTCCAGTGTGCGCCAGCTGCGGAAGGCGCCGAGCATGCGCGCCGCGATCTGCGGGTTGATGCGGTCGAGCGCCAGCACCTGGTCGACGTGGAATGCGTAACCGGCCCCGTCGGGGCGGTTGAACTGGACCGGGTTGCCGGCGGCGAAGGTGCCGATGAGCGCGCGCACCTTGTTGGGGGCCGTTAGCGAGAACAGCGGATGGCGCATCAGTGCCTCGACCCGTTTCAGGGTTCCCGAGCGCGGCGAATGAGCCTGGGCGGCAAACCAGGTGTCGATGACGACGTTGTCGTGCATCCAGGTGTCGCGGAAATCATCGAGGGCACGCTCGGCCGCCGGGCCTCCCTCGGCGGCGAGCAGGAAGAGGGCGTGCGCACGGACGGTCATGTTGGTGGCTTGCGCGTAGTGCCGCGACAGGCGGGCCGCATCGGCCTTGCCGCCGCGCGCCGAGAGCAGCGTTAGCGCGGCGTTGCGCAGCGCGCGCTTTCCCGCGCTCGCGGCGTCGGGAGAGAACGGGCCATCCGCGGCCATCTCCGCGTAGAGGTCCTCGAGCGTCGGCCCCAGGGCGCGCCCGATCACCCGCGATAGCGCGCGATGCGCCCGGTGGATGAGGGCCGGGTCGACGTTCTTGCCGATGACCCGGGCGATGTCGGCTTGCGTCGGGAGCTTCAGCAACTCGGCGCGATAGGCGGGCTCCAACGCGTCGCTCAGGATGGCGGCGCCAAGCGCCTTGGCGTAACGCGCCCCGCGCGCCGTGCTTTTGCCCATTGCCAGCGCGCCCACCATGTCGACGAGGGTGCGCGTCGCAAAGCTGTTGGCGGCCTGCCAGCGGTTGAAGAGATCGCCGTCGTTCGCCATCAGGAATTCGACGTCGCGGTCGGCGAGGTCGATCGTCACGTTGACCGGCGCGGAGAACTCGCGCAGCAGCGAGGGGACCGGGCGGGTTGGGACATCGACGAAGCGGAAGGTCTGCTTGCGCTTTGACAGCGGCAGGATGCCGTCGGGGACCGCGTCGCCGTTGTCGAGCTTCAGCGCGAGCTCGTCGCCGTTGCCGCTGAGCAGACCCAGCTTTACTGGCATGTGCAACGGCTTCTTGTGCGGCTGGCCCGGGGTGGCGGGCAGCACCTGCTCGATGTCGAGCTCGGCCGTCTTCTTCGTCTTGTCGTAGCGCAACGCGCACACGAGCTCGGGCGTGCCGGCCTGCGAGTACCAGAGCCGGAACTGGGTGAGGTCGGCGCCGCTGACGTCCTCAAAGCAACGTACGAAATCCTCAACCGTCGCTGCGTCGCCGTCGTGGCGCTCGAAATAGAGGTCCATGCCCTTGCGGAAAGTTTCAGGCCCCAGCAGGGTCTGCAACATGCGCACGACCTCGGCGCCTTTCTCATAGACGGTCGCCGTGTAGAAGTTGTTGATCTCGATGTAGCTCTCGGGGCGCACAGGGTGGGCGAGGGGGCCGGCGTCCTCGGCGAACTGGTGCGTCTTCAATTGCCGCACGTCGAGGATGCGCTGCACCGTGCGCGAGCGTTCATCGCCCGAGAACTCCTGGTCGCGGAAGACCGTCAGGCCCTCCTTTAGGCAGAGCTGGAACCAGTCGCGGCAGGTGATGCGGTCGCCGGTCCAGTTGTGGAAGTACTCGTGCGCGACGACGGCCTCGATTGCCTCGAAGATGGTGTCGGTCGCGGTCTCGGGGGACGCGAGCAGCAGCCGGTCGTTGAAGACGTTAAGGCCCTTGTTCTCCATCGCGCCCATATTGAAGTCGGACACAGCAACGATGTTGAACACGTCGAGGTCGTACTCGCGCCCGAAGCGCTCCTCGTCCCACCGCATGGCGCGTTTGAGCGAATCCATCGCCCACGCCGCGCGCTCCTCCTTGCCGTGCTCGACGAAGATGCCGAGTGCGACCTCGCGCCCCGACATGGTTCGGAACGAGGAGGCGATGGGCGCGAGATCGCCACCGACGAGCGCGAACAGGTAGCAGGGCTTGGGGAACGGATCGTGCCAGATCGCGTAGTGGCGCTTGCCGCCGTCGAGCACGCCGCGCTCCAGCAGGTTGCCGTTCGACAGGAGGATCGGTGCCTCGTTGGGGTCGGCCTCGATGCGCACCGTGTAGGTGGCGAGCACGTCGGGTTGGTCGAGGAAATAGGTGATGCGGCGGAAGCCCTCGGCCTCGCATTGGGTGCAGTAGACGTTGTTGGTGCGGTAGAGGCCGGAGAGCGCTTTGTTGGCCTCCGGGTCGACGAAGGTGACGATCTCAAGCGTGAACGGGCCTGCCGGGGGCTTCGGCAGGGTGAGCCCGGCGTCGCTGAGCCTGTAGTCCTTCTTGCCGAGCGGGGTGCGGTCGAGCGCGATCGAGGCAAGCTCAAAGTTCTCTCCGTCGAGCCGCAACGGCCCGGGCCGGCCGCGGACGTCTGGGTTGGGGCGCACAGAGAGGCGGGAGCGCACGCGCGTGCGTGTCTTGTCGAGGTCGAAGCCGAGCGCGACCGTGTCGATGAGGTAGGCGGGCGGACGATAGTCCTTGAGGTGGATGGCGCGGGGAGGCTCGGGCTTCATGGGGAGAGATCCGGTTGGTCCGCGCACCGACGCCACGGGAAGGGCAAGCCTTAACCGGGACGTCTGCTCGTTGCCGGACACTACTAGCAGGGGCTGATTATAACGTTATGACCGGCCCACGCAAAAAACAGGCCAAAACAACCCCTTAACACCGGATGAATTCTACCTCAGCGGCAGGCGGCGCGAACGCTCTCGCACAATGTGTTGGGCGAAATCGGCTTCGATAAAACCTTCTCGTTCGCTTAGTTCGGCACTACCTCCACCGTCGTCCGCGGGGCGGTCTCGCGAATGCCGAGCCTGTCGCCGAAGAAGACGACGACGCAGGTTACGATCAAGGCGAGGAGCACTTGTTCTGGGGCTGTTATCGTGGCGTTAGGAACGCCGCGCCGAAGCTCGGCGTTTCACAACGGGTTCAGCCGTTCTTCAAGGACGCTGGAGCGAAAGCTCGATGGCAAAGAAGAAGCTCTCCGAATACCGCGCCAAGCGCGACTTCAAAAAGACGGCGGAGCCCGCCGGCAAAACCGCGATCCGCAGCGCGGAGTATCCGCGCTTTGTCATCCAGAAGCATGACGCGACGCGCCTGCACTACGATCTCCGCCTCGAGGTCGACGGCGTGTTCCGGTCGTGGGCCGTCACCAAGGGCCCCTCGCTCGACCCGCACGACAAGCGCCTCGCAGTCGAGGTTGAGGACCATCCGCTCGACTACGGCGACTTCGAAGGCACAATCCCGAAGGGCGAGTACGGCGGCGGCACCGTTATGGTG
>CAXMLT010000758.1:0-6752 GCA_964194245.1 uncultured Hyphomicrobium sp. | reverse complement strand
CCGCCGATGACGCAAATATCGGCAACAATGGTCTCGGTTTCAGGGTTCACGACGGCGCCGGGCGCCTCCGTATTGGGGCCGTTGGCTTGCCTTTTGACTTGCATTGGGCGCGATCACCTCGTCCTGAACGGCACGGTGGCAGGTCTGCCATTTCCGGTGGAAGGTCACATCAGAGATTTGGCGGGAAGGCGTTGATTAAAGGGGAAAGGCCGCTCGTTGACTTGCATGAAACCACCCCGTATAAGCGCCCGCAATCCTGGAAACGTGGGCCTTTTGCCGACGGCGACCGTGACGCTCGACAATCTTCGCGTCGGGCAATGGAGTTGTGACGTGAAGCGCACTTATCAACCGAGCCGGCTCGTCCGCAAGCGGCGGCACGGCTTCCGCAAGCGGATGCTGACCAAGGGCGGCATGCGGGTTCTGACACGCCGGCGAGCCAAGGGCCGCAAGCGGCTGTCGGCCTGAGCGCGTGATCAATTCCGGCCGGCGAGCCCGTTCCGCCGCGGAGCGCAGCCTTCGGTGGGCGGGAGCCTTGCGTCTTGGCACTCTCAACCCTCAAGAAGCGCTCCGAATTTTTGGCGGTCCGGAACGGCCGGCGCTGGAGCAACTCATCCTTCGTGCTCGAGGCCCGCTTGCGGCCCGAGGACGCGGCCGGGCCCTCGGGAGCCCGGTTCGGGTTCACCGTATCGAAGAAGATTGGCGGCGCCGTGGTGCGCAATCGCGTACGCCGGCGCCTGCGCGCGCTCGCCGCAGCTCTGGCCCCCGACCAGGTACGGGAGGGCTACGACTACGTCCTGATCGCCCGTCCGGGTGCGGTGGAGCGCGCTTATGGCGACCTGAAGGCCGACCTGGAGCAGGCGCTCGCCCGCGTGCATCAACCACAATCTGCGAAAGGCCGAGCGCGGAAACCCGAATAAGGGCCCAAATGGCGCTTCCCAAGAGTTTCCGATTTGCGAAGCCCGCCTCATCCGCTATTGCCACGGGCGCACGGGCGCACGATCTGACCTTGCGCGCCGCGTGCGATGCACATCGCTGGCCTGCGGCGAAAGCTCACGACGGACAAGGACGGCTGTAGGCCGGCTAGGGATGCAGCAAGACCCCGATCAATACAAAAACCTGATCCTCGCCGTGGTGCTGTCGATGGCGGTGCTGGTCGCGTGGGAATACTTCTATGCGCGGCCGCAGGAAGCCAAGCGGCGGGCGCAGGAGCAGTCGCAGCACGTGACGCCTCCGACGGCGACGCCAGACAGTGGCGTCCCATCGCCCAACGCCACGCCGCAGGGAACGGTGCCGGCCGCGGGGCCGGCTGCCGCGGCGCCGCAGACGCGCGAGGAGGCGATCGCAGGTTCTCCCCGGATCCCGGTTGAGACGCCCTCGCTCAGAGGCTCGATCGCGCTGAAGGGCGGGCGCATCGACGACCTCGTGCTCGTGCGCTACCACGAGACCGTCGACCCCAAGAGCCCCAACGTCACGCTGTTCTCGCCGACCAACAGCCCGCAGCCGTATTTCGCCGAGTACGGCTGGGTGCCGCAGGGCGGCGCGCAGACGAAGCTCCCCGATCGCGACACGCTGTGGACCGTCGAGGGTCAGCCGACGCTGACGCCCACGGCGCCGGTGACGCTGCAGTGGGACAACGGCCAGGGTCTCGTCTTCAAGCGCACGCTCTCCATCGACGACAAGTACATGTTCAAGATCGTCGACGCGGTCGAGAACAAGGGCACCGCCGAGGTGTCGCTCGCGCCCTACGCACGCATCCGCCGCGAAGGCACGCCGCACGTCCAGGGCAACTGGATCATGCACGAGGGCCTCATCGGCGTCATCGGCGAGCAAGGCGAGCAGAAGAGCAAGTATACAGCGGCGGTGGATGACGGGACCCGAACCTTCGAGCCGGCAACCGCCGGCTGGCTCGGCTTCACCGACAAGTATTGGGCCTCCGCCCTCGTCCCCGACCAGAAGGCCCTCTATCACGCACAGTTCAAAGGCTGGCCGGAGAAACCGGGCGAGCTGGCTGCTTACCAGACCGACTACCTACGCGACGCCGTCACTATTCCTCCGGGTCAGACCGCGGCCGTCGAGGACAAGCTCTTCGCGGGCGCCAAGGAAGTGAAGGTCCTGCAGGCCTACGAGGTGAACGAGGGCATCAAGCAGTTCGATCTCCTGATCGACTGGGGCTGGTTCTTCTTCATTACGAAGCCGCTCTTCTACCTGATGGAGGCCATCAACTCGGTCGTGCACAACTTCGGCGTCACCATCCTCATCCTGACGGTGCTCGTGCGGCTCGCGTTCTTCCCGCTTGCGAGCAAGCAGTACGCTTCGATGGCGAAGATGAAGAAGCTGCAGCCGCAGATCGAGGCGCTGCGCGAACGCTACAAGGACGACAAGACGAAGCTGCAGCAAGCGCAGATGGACCTTTATCGCGACGCGAAGGTCAATCCGATCGCCGGCTGCATGCCGGTGCTGCTGCAGTTGCCGGTGTTCTTCGCGCTCTACAAGGTGCTGTTCATCACGCTCGACATGCGGCATGCGCCGTTCTTCGGCTGGATCAAGGACCTGTCGGCGCCCGATCCCACGTCGCTGTTCAACCTGTTCGGGCTTCTGCCCTATCACGTGCCGGAGTTCCTCCACATCGGCGTGTGGCCGCTGCTCATGGGCATCACCATGTGGCTGCAAATGCAGCTCAACCCGCAGCAGGCCGATCCCGTTCAGCAGCAGATCTTCAGTTGGATGCCCGTGATCTTCACGTTCATGCTCGCCTCGTTCCCGGCGGGTCTCGTGATCTACTGGGCCTGGAGCAACACGCTGTCGCTCACGCAGCAGTCCTACATCATGAAGAAGCAGGGCGCCGAGATCCACCTCATCGCCAACCTGAAGAGCAAGCTCGCCGCGCTAACCAGTGCGGGCGGCCTCGTCGGCTCGGCGGCAAAGCAAATGATGCCGCGCAAGAACGGGGGCGGGAGCGCGTCCGACCATAAAGCCGGCACGGACGGCAAGCCGCCGGCCAAGGACAAACACCGCACCTAGCGGTTGCGCAGAGGCGCGAGGTCTTCATGGCGGAGCTGGACCCATCCTTGCTCGCGGCCGGCGACCGCCTGTTCGAGCGGCCGTGGGAGATACTGAAGAGCGCGCCCGGTCTTGCGTTCCTCCCTCCCGCCGACCGCATCGAGATCGCCTTTGCCGGCCGCTCCAACGTCGGCAAATCGAGCCTCTTGAACGCGCTCGTGCGCCAGGGCGGCCTGGCGCGCACCTCCAACACGCCGGGGCGCACGCAGGAGCTCAATTTCTTCCAGGCCGCCGATGCGCCGCTCTATCTCGTCGACATGCCGGGCTACGGCTTCGCCAAGGCGCCGAAGGAGAAGGTCGCGGCGTGGACGGCGCTCGTCTCCGATTACCTGCGTGGCCGCGTCACGCTCGCGCGTGTGTTCCTGCTCATCGATGCGCGCCATGGCCTCAAGCCGCCCGACCTCGAGGTCATGAAAATGCTCGATACCGCGGCGGTGTCTTACCAGGTGGTGCTGACGAAAGCCGACAAGATCGGCGCACACGAACTCGAGAAGGTCGTCGAAGCCACGACCGGGGCACTGAAAACGCACGCGGCTGCCTATCCGGGCGTGATCGTCACATCGTCGGAGAAGGCCCTCGGCGTCGGAGACCTGCGCGCAGCGATCGCCGGCATCGTGGCCGAGCGCAGCTAGCGCCCGCAGCGCTTCACTTGTGGATCAAGCGGGAGAGGATCTGCCAGCCGGCGTCGAAGGCGCCCTCGCCGAACCTCGCTATCAGGCCGCCGGCTACAGCGGCGACGACCCAGCCGAAGCCGCGTGCGAAGGAGCGCCCGTAGTTGGTCCTCACGCGCACGCTGATGACCTGATCGGGGAGCGCGGTCTCCGCGATGATCCCATCGGCAACGGCGCGCCCCGAGATCACAAGCTGCAGCCGCTTCTTGCCTTTCTCGCGCGGCGTCACGTGCCAGCGCCAGCTCGCGAAATCGTCCGCCGAGAGCGAGTGCGTCCCGTCGATGAACTGCGTCTCGGGTGAAGCGCTCTCGATGAAGAAGCCGCCGTCCGGCGCACGCAAGCTCACCGACATCACGCGCGTGATCTTGATCTCGTGCTGCTGGGCGGCGCCTCCACCCCGCATGCCTTCCGATAGGTTCTGCACGTCGGCACGGGCGATGCGGGCCTCGACCAGCACCGGCACAGCGACGCGCATGCTGCGCGGGATGTTCTCGACGAGCTGGCCGACCTCGGCGCGCACACGCGCTCCCGCGGGACGCGCACCCTGCGGCGCTGAAGGCGTCCGGCCCGCGCCCAAAGGCGGGGGCGGGGGAGGTGCGCGGTCGCCGCCTTGCTCGAACCGGCGCGCGCGCTCGGCAAGCGTGGGGCGGTGATCGGCGGCGGCTCCGATGCCCTCGACACGTGGACGCCGCGTGTCGCCGGAGCCTACCCCCGGCAGCTCGGGCATGACATCGGGCCAGGGCACCGAGGAAGGTTGGCGCGCGGACGGAACCGGCGGCAGGCCAGGCGGCCCGAACGCGGGAGCAGCGAGCTTCCGATCGAAGTCGCGCAGGGCAGGTGCTGGCGAAAAATCCGGCGCGTCCGGAAGCGGAAGCGGCGGCGGAAAGGGAGCGGACGCCGGCATCTGTGGAGGCTGGTCCTCGTAGCCCGCTTCTTCGACGGACTGCGCCTCGTCGAGCCCCTCGTGGGCTGGTTGGTAGTGCGGCTCGTTGCCGATGTTCCATTCAGAGCCGCCCGCGCCTGGCGCGATGGCCGCGGGCTGTGCCTCCTCCACCTCTTCGAGAGGCTCGCCGATCTCGGCGTAAACCTCATCGAGGTCCGGCTCGAACTCAGGCTCCGGGGCCGGAGGCGGCGGGAGTACAGCCTCGGCCTGCGGCGCGGGGTACACCGGCCCTCGCGTCCGCGCCTGCACGCGCTCCCGCGCGTTGGCGAGGATGTCGCCGGCGGTCGCCGGAGCCGGAGCGGTAGCCGGCCGGCTTGTCTGAAGGGCGCGGATCGCGCCTTCGAACGTCAGTCCTTGCGCGCGCATGAAGTGCGCCGCGGGGCTCTTGCCGTCGCCGATGATGGCCGCGAGCACGATCGCGCCGTTGATTTCCCGTCGCTTTCCCCCGCGTGCAGCAGCGGCCGCCGCCTCGAGGATGCGCAGCAGGTCCGTCGACACCACCGGATCGAACGTCTGCCCGTGCGGGGCCACGCGCCGTTCGACGCCAGCCAAGTAGTCCGCCACCTCCGCGCGCAAACGCGCTACGTCGATGTTGCTGGCAGCCAGCACCAGGGCTGCGTCCGGGTCGTCGCACAACGCCATCAGCATGTGCTCGAGCGATACGTCTTGGTGGCCCTGTGCGCCCGCATAGTCGACGGCCCGCGATACGGTTGTCGCGAGGCCGGCCGACATGGAGATGCGGCTCAGGTCGTCGGCAATCATTCAAACCTCTCCCCGGCGGCAACCGATCGCCGCCCAGCCTACCTCCTGCCGGGCGTTAACGTATCGGCACCGCCATGGCAGGTATACGGGCGCGCAAGCGCGTTGCGCTACCACCGGATTGTGGGGGAAATCCGTTGAGGTCGCGCGCCTTGGCGGTATAAGAGCGGACAATCGGTTGCGGGGACATCCATTTTGTCGCGCAGCGCGGGTTAACCGGCGGAAGCGGAAGCGCAAGGCCTGAGCATTGAGCATGAAGACGAAATCGCAGCCGCAGGGCGGGGCGGCAGAGGCCGAGCTTTCGCCGCACGTGCAGGCGCGCATCCTGGCGGAGGCGCTGCCGCACCTCATCCGCTACGACGACCAGACGGTGGTCATCAAGTTCGGCGGCCACGCCATGGTCGATGCCGCGCTGGCCGACGCCTTCGCGCAGGACGTCGTCTATCTGAAGCAGTCGGGCGTGAACCCCATCGTCGTGCACGGCGGCGGCCCTCAGATCGCGGCCATGCTCAAGAAGCTGCACATCACGTCGGACTTCGTGCATGGGCTGCGCGTCACCGACAAGACGACGGTCGAGGTCGTCGAGATGGTGCTCGCCGGCCAGATCAACAAGGACATCGTGTCGGCCATCAACCGGCAGGGCGGCAAGGCCGTGGGCATCTGCGGCAAGGACGCCAACCTGATGATCGCCCGCAAGATCACCGAGATGCCGGATCCGGAGTCGAACGTCGTCAAGGCGGTCGACATCGGCTACGTGGGTGAACCCGTCGAGGTCAACCCGCACATCGTGGAGGTGATCTCCGGCTCCGACCTCATCCCCGTCATCGCGCCGATCGGCGTGAGCCGCGAGGGCGAGACGCTCAACATCAACGCCGACACGTTCGCGAGCGCGCTCGCCGCCCGCATGAAGGCGAAGCGGCTCCTGCTGCTCACGGACGTCGAGGGCGTACTCGACAAAAACAAGGAGCTCGTGCACGAGCTTTCGATCGAGGAAGCGCGCGCACTCATCCAGAGCGGCGCCATCTCGGGCGGCATGATCCCCAAGATTGAAGGTTGCATCGAGGTGGTCGAAGCAGGCGTCGAAGGCGTCGTCATCATCGACGGGCGCGTCCCCCACTGCGTGCTGCTCGAGCTGTTCACCACCCACGGCGTCGGCACGCTCGTGTGCAGCGCGCGGCAGAAAGCGCGGGCGCAGGCCAGATGACGGCATCCGGACAGCGCCGAGCCCTGCAAGCCACGGAGCAATCCGAGGCCGCCAAATCAAAGCGCGGCTTTGCCGATACCGCCACCTGGATCTTCGACCTCGACAACACGCTCTA
>CAXMLT010000757.1:0-4625 GCA_964194245.1 uncultured Hyphomicrobium sp. | reverse complement strand
TACCGTGCCGAGGATCTTGTTGCGCGCCTTCCCGACGCCCGCCCCGATCTTGATGTCTGCAAAGGGTCAAAGGCAGACAAGATGCACGTGAACGCGGCACGTCCGCTTCACCCCACTTAGCGGACGAATGCTGAGCAGTGCTTCAGGTCTGCGTTGGGCCATAAGCAGACTTCACGGTCCCGATTAGGTTAGGTGCGGGCGATTGTTCGGAATTCGTTAGAACGGACGCAGTTCGGCGGAGTTGAACCTGTGGCGCACGCGGCGCAGAGTCCGGCGTCGAGGGCGTCGAAACATGGTCACCGTTTCTCCACGGGCTCCCGCCCTCTTTCCGGTACGATCCAAAGGTAGATCGTATGGTCCTCGACGATGATTTTCTTATCCGGCTTCCAGTCGCCCATGTCGAAGCTATGCGAGACGACGCGGGTACCAGGTTTCAGTTGACTCAAAATGCGCGGCCGCAGCTCCAGGTTTATGCGCGGCAACAGGTACATCGTCAGCACCGTGGCTTTGCTGAGGTCCGTCTGGAAAAGGTCCTGCTCCTTGAACTCGACCTTGTCGCGAACGCGGGCGTTGACCGCGTTTACATTCGCCTGGTAGATCCGTGCCGGATCGATGTCGACGCCCATGCCCTTCGTCCCGAACTGCTTCGCGGCCGTGATCGGAATGCGGCCGTCGCCGCAGCCAAGGTCAATTAGGTAATCGTCCTTCGTCACGTTGGCGAGTTCGAGCATCTTATCGACGACGACCTGAGGTGTCGCAACGTACGGAACATCGAGCTTTACGTCTTCGGCGCGTGCGGGCGTGCCTGGACTGATCTCTGGCGGGGTCTGAACGAGGAATAGCATGCAGGAAACAGCGGCAAGTTGAGACAGCTTAATCGTTGTTCGCATTGTGGTCTCGAGAGCCAAGAAGCCAGTGATTGAGCTACGTTTTAAGGCTGACGTGATGTACGTGACCGCGTCACGGCCGCTTAACCCCACTCAGCGGACCATGGCCGAGACCAGTCTCAACGTCAGCCATTTGCCAGAAGCAGAACTCGCCGCGATCAACGCTCCATTCACCTTTGAAAAGAGGATCCATCTCCGAAAAAGTCGACCGGCTGGATATAGCCTGAGTCCCAATAGCCTCCACCCTCATCGAAGGTGACGAATATGGCGGTGCTACCCCAAACCGCCGGCTGGCTGCGCGCTGCGCTCACAATCTTGCGCACGAACGCTTCGAAGAGATCGATCTTAGAGCTCGCCGGGTGTCCATCATTGAGGCCGCTCGGCTTGACGAACGATACCGCCGGCAGATTCTCGTTTCCGATGTCGTCATAGAGATCGGTGATGTCTTTGATGTGCCGGATGCGCAGCGCAGGCTCTGTCATGATCGTCGGCGTGTACTGAAGGAAGTTGCAGATGTTGCAGTAAAGCTCGCTGTTGGGATCCTGGAGATATGCATTCCAGCCTTCGCCGTAGTAGCGGAACGATACGTTTGCCTTGAGCAGCATATCGCCAATGGTCGGCAGGGGGGCCGGCGGAACGGTGAAGGGCTTGGTGTCGATTGTGCCGTTGCCGAAATAGCCGGGATCATAGTTGTTGACGAGGTAATAGCGGGCTCGCAGTTTGACCTCGGCGCATACGGGAGCGTCTTGAGATAGTCGAGCAGCGGGCCGACGCCGGGTTGCCCGGCGTCCGCACACGCGACGTAGGAACCGCCCTTGTACCCGTCCTGTGTGTAGTAGTTGTTGGTTCCCGGTTGTGGGTTTGGGTTCTCGATTTGATTTTCTGGAGGGACCGCCGTCTGTCCCTTCCCGTCGCTGAACCAAATCGCATCGCCGCTGCCGAGCATGATGTGATTGGCGCCGGTGCCGCCGTTGACGGCCTGGTGATAGTTGTCGCTCATGGAGAAGGTGTCGGCGAGCTCTTTCAAATAAGAGGCGTCACCGCTATTGACGTTATAAAACCCCATGGATGTTGAGCCCTCGCCCGTGCTTCTGTCATCGAAACCCGGCGGCGGCGGTTTTCCATTTTCGCCGTGCCCGACGCTCACCTCGACCCAGGGAAACAGATCCGCCAGGCAACCACTGGGGTTGGCCGGCGTGGCATGACGGGCACTGCAGTCCATTTGCTGCCACATCTGGAAGAAGCGATGCACCGGGTTTGCCGTATAGGCGTCATAGCCAATGCCCGGAGTGAGCTGGAACGGCCCGCTGGATAGGCCAGTCGCGTTGGCAAGTCGCGTGTCCACCGACTTTTCCGGCAATCCCGTCGCTCCTGTGAGCAGCAGCCGGCGGTCCGCAGCGGGGATACCGGCATCGAGATCAGCTGCGACGGCGAGCGACTTGAACGGCGGGCGCTTGCCGTCGCTGGCGGCCTCCGGAGCGCCGTCCGTCATGGCCGGGGGCAGCACGTCGTAGGCTTTCTTGTCAGATGGCGCCGGATCGTAAGCGGAGGTGACACGCGCTCGGTATTGCTTGGCCCGCACAAAGTTTGGTCCAGGTGACCCGTCGGCATTGACGATGCTCTCCGACACAATGTTGAGAACCGATTGGCCGGGCCGCGGCACATACGTTCCGAAGATGTGATCAAAGCTTCGGTTCTCGCCGATGATGACGATGACATGCTTTATTGGCGTCGTGGTGGTGTCGTCGTTAGGCTGCAGCGACGCTGCGGAACTCTCAACGGTAACCGCTAAGAGGCTCCCCATAGCCACTAGTCCGGCGCGCACCTTGATGTCATTCGAGCGGTTGATTGACTTCATAGCCTCATAGCCCCGTGGCCATCGCGGGCAACTTGCAAATCAGCGTGTTTTTTACGTCGCGCGGAGGCCGCACAAGTGAAACCTATCGCTATGTCTTGTTTGTGAACGTTTGTTGGGCGGACCGCTAGAGAGATGCGTCAATATCCACCGATGTGCACTGCCCAACGATGCTGCTGCCTGCTTGCGCCCCTGTGGATATCAAGACGCCCTAATCATTGGCATATATTGCCTTGGTCGACCGAATTGGATTGGCATCGTCACTGTTCCTGTGCGGCTCAGCCGCGTGCCGAGTTCTCGGGGGATTTTCATGCAAGAGAGCATCACCTCTCGAGACATCGCGGATGAGCGCGACCAATACATTCCGATCCGCAAGAGCGACATCACCGCTGAGCTGGCTAAGAGCGGGCTCCTCATTGGTGCCGAGCAACATGAGAAGTTCCGGCAGCTCTGTCGACTGCTCGGGGCGATCTTCCACTACGAGTACTTCGAGCGGCTCGAGAGGCTGCGCGATGATTACTACTACTTCAACCCGGAAGTCCCACTCGACCCCAAACGTGATCCCCAGGCGATCGAGCAGGCTCGCGTTGAGTTGCTCGAGACTCTCGAGAAGGTGCTCAAGGGCGCGAACTACGTGGAGGTGCCGCTCGGCGAAATTGAGCGGGCACACGAGGAGCACGTGCTCAAGGTCAAGGTCGAGACCACGATGGAGCACTACCATCAGGTCCGCTTTTTTCGACGCGGGCATCACAAGGAGCAGGTGGATATCCGCAAGTGGTTTGGCCTCAGGCAGAACCTAATCGAAGCGTGGGTATTCGACAATGTCGTGCTCATGGTCACTATCAAGCTGCCGAGCGAGATTAAATCGAAGCGGCGCCTGAAGGAGTTGCAAAAGAGCCAACTTCGCCCTGGCTCCATTCTCATCAAGTACTTCCGCCACATCGCTTCGACCGACCTGCACATGCTATTTCCCAAGGTGCGGGTGGTGATGAGCCTCTATGACAAGCTCACTATCGCCGTGCCGGCGCTCGCCGGTGGCATCCCGCTGATCGCCAACCTGTTGCCGACGCTAACGGTGCTCTTTCTCGTTGCTGGCTTCTATCTCGGGCTGACGAGTCCCGTTGAGCACGAGCAGGTGGTTAAGGCGTTTGCTGCCTTTAGCGGGCTCGCGGCACTTGGAGCGTTGATCATGCGCCAACGCCTCAAATACGAGCGGCTATCGCTGAAATACCAGAAACAGGTCTCTGACCACGTCTACTTCCGCAACATCAGCAATAACTCGGGCATTTTCGACTATATCGTCGGCGCGGCCGAGGAGCAGGAATGCAAGGAAGCCTTCCTCGCCTACTATTTCCTGCTGGTTGCCAGCAACCCTCCGGATCAGGAGACACTCGACCTCCGCATCGAGGAATGGCTGTCAACGACGTTCGGCGTCGACATCGATTTCGAGGTCGATGATGCGTTGGCCAAGCTGCAACGCCTGGGGCTGCTCAAGCGCGAGGGTGAAAAGCTTGCCGTTCTCCCATTGGATGACGCACTCGTTGTCCTCGATCGGATCTGGGATCAATTTTTTCTCTTCGCGAATATAGCCGACGGCGCCTCGCGGGAGGTAAAGGGCGCCATGTGAACGGCCAACCCTCGGCCGCTGCTTCTTGCCGTGGGGACGCTCGCTTAGCAGAATCCTGCGCGCTGCGACGACGATGCGATGAGAATGAACTCCTCAAGTATACGTCGCAGCTGCGATTGATCGCCGCGAGATAGCATTTCTGCAAGCTCGCGATCCGATTGTCTGCTTTGGGTTAGGCGCGGCGCTCCGAGCATGTCCGCTGCACGTCTGCTTCACCCCTAAACCCGGACGATATGGAGCGCCGGCCGAACTGTCC
>CAXMLT010000756.1:0-5943 GCA_964194245.1 uncultured Hyphomicrobium sp. | reverse complement strand
GTGCGCACGTGCGCACCGCCAAGTGCGAACAGGAACTCTGCAACACCAGCAACGTTATTCCGGTTGTTTTTTCGATCCAGGACAATCGGTGCCAACTGATGATGGTCGCATATCGCGCTCTTCCGTCTGTTGCCTTGCTAGCGGCAGGGATTGCGGGGGGGTATGCCTTCCTGAACCCGTACGAGCATGCTCCCGTTTCGCGCATAGTATTTCAAGACATGACCGAGCCGGCCCAATCCCTCTATCCCGCGCAAAGTTCGAGCCTCAATTTCCAGACGAAGACGTTGAGCGCGGAGAAAGAGAAAAGCTCTGGGGAACTAAGGCCGGGAATACAGACCGCCTCTCCGACGCCGAGTGACGCGCAAGGCGTAGCGCTCGAGCTGCAAAAAGAGCTCACTCGCGCGGGCTGCTATGCAGGTGTCGCGCACGGAAGTTGGGACCAGCGTTCGAAGAACGCCATGAAGGAGTTCCTTGATCGGGTCAATGCCCGGCTGCCTGTGGATCAGCCCGATCCGTCCCTCCTTGCATTGACCCGCCATACCCCGGGGCTGGTTTGCGCCGGTGATCGCCGCCCGCCCGTTGCTGAACTGGCCGCGATCGCGCCGTCGGCGACGGACGCGGCCGCGCATTCTCCTTCCGATTTCGATCGCGCGCCAGGCGCTATGGGGCTGGGAGGGCCGATAATGGTGCCCGTCGGAACCATTACGGAAGGGCAGGAGAGTGTTCGTGCCCGAACGGTGACCGTCGTAGCGCCCGCGACAGTGCCTCAGCAGGTCGCAAACGCACCGGCCTCTGTCCGCAGATCATCACCTCGGGCCGCTCCTCAGCATGAGAGTGGAAATTTCTTCAGGCATCCTTTGGGGTTCTGAGGTTTGTTCTTGGTTATCCGGACGAAGCAGGACCGCCCGCCAATCTGCCGCAACCCGAAGTTCTATCTCGCAACGGCAGCTATATGGCCTATCGGCGCCTGCAAGAGCATGTGGGCAGGTTCCGCGACTTCCTACGCCAGCACGCTCAGACTCCGGAGGAACAGGAACTTCTGGCAGCGAAGCTCATGGGCCGCTGGCGCAGTGGTGCACCGCTCGTGCTGTCGCCTGAAAAGGACGACCCGAGTCTGGCGGCCGACCCCCAGCGAAACAACGACTTCAACTATAAGGAAATGGACCCGCAGGGCTACGCAGTGCCGCTGGGATCGCATGCTCGGCGCATGAATCCCCGTGACACAGCAGCGAACATAAACCGGCGTCGTATGATCCGCCGTGGGGCCACCTATGGCCCATACTTGCCTGAGGACGCGCCAGACGATGGCGTCGAGCGTGGCATCGCCGCTTTTGTGATCTGCGCGAGCCTCATCCGCCAATTCGAGTTCGCGCAAAACGTTTGGGCTAACGACCGTAACTTTCACGAACTCGGCAATGAACGTGATCCGATCATCGGCAACCAGGACGGCACGCTTGAATTCAAAATTCCCAAACGTCCGATCCGCAAGAAAATAACAGGGCTGCCCGCCTTCACTACCGTAAGAGGTGGAGCTTACTTCTTCCTCCCTGGCATCAAGGCGCTTCGATACCTCGCGACGCTCGACGATGCCCGCCAAACCTCGGTTGGAGAATTTGGGAAAGAAAGGGAACGAGCATGAGCATGCTGCCGCCAGCGCGTACCTATAACCAAGACCACATCCCCCGCAGATACACGCCGGGCAAGCGTCGCCTGAGCATCTACTGGACGTGGAGTTACCCGTGGGAATCGCAGCGCGACCCCGCAGCGATGGAAAATCGCTTCTCCACGATGACTGAAGTACGCACCGTGCTGTGGCCCGACTACGAGACGCCGGAGTGGAGTGTGGCACAGTAAGTTGCCTTTTGCGAGTTCGGCAAGCTTCGGCAAAAAGGGCGCGCCCGCCGCGCAACCGAGCAACAACAGTCCAATTCCAAATGGTTCCTGAAGCCGAAGCAGTTTGGCCAGCGCGAAAGCACCAAGGGGCATCAAGACGAAATTTGCCAGCAGAGCGAACGCGACTAAACGGGCATTGCCTAGAGGCTCGATGATCTGGCGGATGGTTAGGCCTGCACCCATTGCCAGCATGCTTGAGACGACAAAGGACAGCATGGCAGCGGTGGTCGCCTTGTTCAGTAAGTCCATCAACATCGGACTCTCCCTCTATCCGGCACTAAGAGGCCACTCTGCTATTCTCGCAGCCAGAACCCACGTCCACCCCTATCTCATCAGCGCCAGATTGCGCCAGAAGTTCTCTAAACTGTCCGTGCCGCCGAAGAGTGTGGTGAAGTTCGTGGAGTCGACCAGCACGATGTCTCCCGCGCGCTGCTCGTTTGGTGGCATCCAGAGCAGGCAGTTGAACTCCGTGGCGCCCGCTGCGGTGAAGGGATGCGGACGGTCAAGATCGATGGGCTGGCGCGCAAGCAACTGCACCGACTTGCCGTCCTTTTCAGTAATTTCGTTGCCTGCCCAAGTGGCGATCATCGGCTGAGACATCACTTGCGATACGGTGTTTGAATCAATGAGACCTAGAACGCTCGCGAGAATTGCTGCTCCAATGGGAAACTGCCCGGCTGCGCCCCCGTCCAATATGGCCGGTATCAATGTGTCTTGGCTTATGCCTCGCCGCCACCAAGATGCGAGCCAGGCAACGAGCGCCACTACCACAACCGGATATTCAAGGCTCATACTCATCGCCGCCTCGCGATTCCCAGACCTGCTAGTACTGCGCCCGCAACGACCGGTACTACCATCCAAATCGGGTCGATTGGCTCGGCCGTGACCCACCCGATTATGATTGAAGTGAGGCATGCCGCGACGAGACCGACACCGCATACCGACGACCACGCCTGGTAGTGATGCGCACCGGTCCAGTTCTGCTGCTGATGCTGATGCTGCTGCCCAGGGATCGCTGCAGTCGTCATTGCTCAATACCCGCTGATGAAAATCAATGATGCAACATATGGCCTACAAACCGGCTGAGCAACAGAGTCACTGACATCGACACGCAGGCCCTCGCCCTCATACGAAAAGCCGTCAGCGAGGCGAACCTCAACTAACGGCTTTCCAAATTCTCCCCGCTTGCGCGGGGCGAGCCTTACGGCCATCTGTACCAAGAATCCTAGCATCGCTTCCGTGAAATGCAAGTGAAGGCGCGCTGGCTGTCCCAAGCCGATCCTGCTATTTCGGGCGGCATGGCTCGCGAAATTATTAGCATCGATATCATCGTCGAAGCCGTCGCTCGAGACTTTGCAGTGGCGCCGGCGGAGATCTTGGCGGGGCGGCATCGCCGCGCCCGCCGCCTATGCATGTATCTGGCGTGCAAACTCGGCGGCTACTCGCACGCGCAGGTCGGCCGCGCGCTGGGCACGACGTCGAAGGCGATCGCCGCGGGCGTGCGCTTTATGCAAACCGAGCTGCATGGCGAAAGCCAGCCGCGGCGAGCACCTCTCTCGTAAAAAATGCCCCCGACGCGAGCCGGAGGCATTGCAAAGTTCTGCACGGATCTCACCGCGCCGACAGTTTCGTCGTCGTCTTGAGGCCGTAGAGCGGATGGCTCTTCGCGATCCTGTGGAACTCGATCGACCGCGTGTGGCGGTCGGCGATCTCCGTCGCGAGGTGCCGTCCTATCGAGAGACACAAATTCTCGATGCTCTCGAATGGCCCCGACCACTTCGCTTTCTCGTCGGCGAAACTCGGCACCGACCGTGCCGCGAACCAGCCCGCTTCGCGCCGCTCGACCGTGTAGGCCGCAAGCGCGTAGGTAAATTTTTCGGGTTCATCCTTTGGCTTTGGCGGCACCTTTGCCAGTCGGCGCTTTCCGTTTCCGAGCGGAGCGTTGACAAGCTTCGCCGCGGATTTCGACACGCTACGTTTGTGATGGTGCATTTGTCTCTCCGTGCGTTCGCCGGAGCGCGTCGCGGGGTGCGATCACGCGCCGGCCGCACACGAGGAGACCTGGCCGCAGTATATCGCGACGCAGAGCAGAGCGTCGCTCGACAACCGTCAAGGGTATGGTTGAATGCCCATTATATGAAAGAAGAAATCATCCACCTGTCGGATCACCTTAAAGGTCTCACCGACGGTGAGCGCACGATCCTGTGGCAAGCAATGACCACCGATATCGTGTCGCGCATGATGAAGCGCGACACAGATGAAATGCTCGTCACGTTGCGCAAAGGCGAAAACGGCCAGTACTTCGCCCAGGTCGATCGAGGGGACCCGATTAGCGAGACGTTCGTCCCGCTCATGGGGTGGCACGGCCCCGACAGCAGCCTTTGTTTTTCTCGCCACGCTTCTTTCTTTGACATCATTCGCCCACGCGGACAGTGTGCAGTGGACTTCTTCCGTTCCGGAAACGCTTTACGCCCACGCGCAAGATTTTCTAAATCCCGATGGAACACCGTCGTATCTTGCGAGTCACTCCGGTAGTCAATATCTCGAGAGTATATTAGTCAACATCACGTATCATGTTCGCGTCGTGAACGTGGCTACCGGTAACGTACTTGCTTCCGGAGATACCGTTCCCGCGGGCACGCAAGTTGCCTTTGAGTTCGTCCCGCATGATTACACGGATATTTCCTGGTTCGGCGCCGGCTCATGGAACGGGAGCCCGTACGGTGACTGGCTCACGGGCGCTGCGGCACCCGAATTCAGCGTCACGAGGTCGTGTCTCGACAAAGATCTCTATTACAGCGACTACGATAATTACGGGCAACGAAAGTTCTTCGCGGCGCTCTCTGTAGACCCGCCGAACGAGGCCGTCACGACACCCGCGTCGCTCAGCTGTGCCCAAACGTCCTCGGGGAAAAACTGCACTTTTTCGCAGCCTGGCCAATATACCGCGACGTTTAATTTCGATCCGACCACCGGCAAATTCTATGCTCGCGATGTCGAAGCTGGCGGCTGCTACGGAAACCAAAAACCGATGTACGGAAACGGTAATCAAGAAGAGGGGGGTGAAAATTCATACACACTCAATGTTGCTAGCCAGTCCATACCGTTCGTCTTGAATGTTGGACCTGCAGTTGGCACTGCCCCGATCACTCCCACCGTCGCTGCGGTAACCGGAAGCACGTCCTGCACCACCGGCGTCCCCTACACAATCACCATGAGCGCGACCGACCCCGACGGCGACCAACTCCGCTACGGCATCGATTGGAACGCCGACGGCAGTGTCGACGAGTGGGTACCGCCCTCGGGTTACGTCCCTTCCGGCACGGCAGAGACCGCGAGCCGCACGTACTCGCTCGCAGGTTCAAAGACCGTCAAAGTCCTCGCGCAAGATGCAAACGGTCTCTCCTCCGGCTGGGCGACGCTCTCGTTCACGTGCGCGGATGCGCAGAACACCAACACCAATCAAACTGTCGGCAGCTTCAACAGAAACGCCAACAGCAACGTCAATCAAAACGAAAGTGGCGGAAGTCTTATTCCCGACCTCGAACTCCGCGCGCTCCCATCCATCGTCGCCAAAGGACGGACGACGAAGCTCAACTGGAGCGCAACGAACGTTGCGTCGTGCACCGTCACCGCACCGAACGGTGATTTGTGGAACACCATCAACTCAATCGTCGGCGGCAACACCTCAAAGCCCATCACCGCAGCAACCACCTACACCCTCAAATGCCTCGACCTGCAAGGCATCACGCAAACCAAAACCGCCACCATCAACATCCTCCCGAACTTCCAAGAGCTCTAGGACATATCCGCGCCGCGCCAACGGACTTTCCCAGATAGACGCAACGGACTACGATGGACTTACGAGAAGTCTGTGCGGGTTTCGATTTACCCTACACTTGGACCGAGCGGGGGAGGGACGATATGGCGAGGCAGCGGCACTATCGTGCGATGTCAGCAACGGTGTCTATGGTTCTGGCGCTGACGTGTTCGGCGCGGGCAGAGGACAAACCAATTTCTGACAAAGATCTTACGTGCGCCGTCTATGGC
>CAXMLT010000755.1:0-2692 GCA_964194245.1 uncultured Hyphomicrobium sp. | reverse complement strand
CGAGGCCTCCTGGCCGCCCTCGCGCTGGCTACGCCAATACTAACGCACCCGCAGTGAAAAGTCGCCGTGCCTCGGCGCGTACCTCCCCGCATCGGTTACCCCGCCTCGTGCTCAAGGTGAGCTGAGCTACCAGTGGAAGTTTGGCAGGGGCGCCAGATGCATGAAGTACCTGTACGCGACCCAAGCCAAGATGGCCGCGACGACGATGAGAAGGATAGTTCTCGCCATGATCAAGAGACTCCTGCTCGGCGTTGCCTAGGTTCCACTCTTCGGGCGACCCGCTCCATCGCATCAGCCACACGAAGTCAGGTCCATTTCCCGCGGTAGCGAGCAATCCTCTCCCAGGTTAGCGACGTAGAGCGAGCTATCGGTGGGCCGCGAGAAACAGGAACTGACGGGTGAGCGGCCACAGCAAGAGGCTCAGTACTGTGTGAATGACTGCACTGCCTCGAGGGCTACGGCGTATCGGTTTGTTGAGGTTCTTTTTAAGTAGAATTGGCGTGCCCGTGTGGCGGTAACCCAGCACCCAGGTTGGGGGCACCAGGGGAACAATATCTCCGCTGTTTATGACCCGGTAGTGGGGTGCCTTGACGATTTCTGAAAAATCGGCCTGCCCGACGCGTGGTGCCCCGAACGTATAGACCGCGGCAATGCGATCGCCGAGTACAGAAGAACCCCCCAAAGCTGCCGAGGCGACGAGCGCCAAAGCTCCTCCCAAGGAATGACCAGTCAAATAGATGGGCTTGTCGCCGGTCTTCTCGAGCAGCGCCCGAAGCTCCTTCTCGACTTTTTCGAAGGCGCTATAGAAGCCCGAGTGGACGGCAACCGTCACGGCCCTACCTTCGATATTGACCTTGGAGACGCTGAACCGCGTCTGCAGGTCGGTGCGGACGTCCCGCCGGTTCGTTGTGCCGCGGAACGCTACCACAACGAACTTGTCCGTGTCGGCAACCAACGCCTCTGTTCCATGACCCGCAAGAGTCTCGAGCAGCTTCACCCGTCCGTGGGTCAGGATCCCATCGAGTATCTTCTTCTTGTCCGCGTCTTCGAAGGTGACGTAGGCGAGCATCGCGACTTTCGCCATCATTGCCGCGGTCCGGTCGGAGTAGGCGGCGCGACGTGTCGGTATCGCGTCAACGTCATCGGCGAAGATCGGAGCGACTTCGAAAAGTTGCTCCTCCGGCCCTTTCAGTTCTTGCAGCCACGAATTTCGCAAAGCGTCGAGGGCGGCTTGTTGCTCCGCCTCGAACGCTTTCTCGCGCGTGTGATGGGCATCGATGAGCTGTTGATACGCGGCCAGCCGCTTCGTGAATTCAGCGTTCCAGCTAAGGGAATCTTCAGCAAAAAGTACCCTACGGTTCACGGCAATAGCCCTCCTAAAAAATTCAATGGCTCGACGACAGCGAGCGCGTGAAGACGTAGCAGGGGGCTCCGTGGGATTTGTGACGAGCCATGGCGCCAGTCTCAAGCTAGGGCTGGATAGCCGGCAAGCACACTCGCGCATGTCGAGCGTTTCGGGCGCGCGGCTGGCTTCCCTTCAACCACCGCCTAGTGCTCGCGCACGACGGCTACGTGCTGGTGAGGTGCGAGGCTGCCGTGTTCAAGCCGGAGGTATAGGATTCAAGCAGACTGGGCGCCCCGACGGGACGGTGGGGCGCCCTCGCTTTACGCGGCCGGCATCCACTTGCCCGCAAACGTAACCGAATGCAACCGCATCGCCATGTTTCTTGGCGGCTAGCTCAAGCTGAGCAATGGATTTGATGACGAGAGATCTCTTCACGCCATGTTTCCTTTCGAACCCGCTCAGCAGAATGACCTTCTTCTGATCGATCTTGATCGTAGGGTAAGACATGGTTTCTCCTCAGCCCCCGTCCACCCTGAACTCCTCAAACACTAGTTTTATTGCAAGGATGCGACGCTCGGCGCCGCAGGCAAACGAAGAAAAGGCGATGAGTTTATTTGGGCCGCGAACATTGGCTTGAGGCTCTGCCTTCGGTAACGCCGAGCCCATTCCTCACCACGTGCTCGCGTAGCCGATCCATCGAGTCCACGAACTCGCCAAAACGCCCCGCCGGAGTGATCCGAGCGGGGCTTGCTTCGGGCCTGCAGCGGAAAGTTGGCGGACGCAGATTTTTCGCCAGTTGTCTTTCGTCATGTGCGTCTTGCTGTCCCAGCTACCCTGATCGGAACGAAGCGCCCCGGCGAAGCTGTCTGTTCCCTGGGGAACATCCCGACACAGTATCGGGGCGGATGGTGGACGCGACCCCAGGTACTTCATGGAGATATAACAAATGCATCGATTGATACTGACAGTAACATCAGTTGGATTGGGCGTGCTGGCAGCCTCAGGCCCGGCAACCGCCATGGGCGGAGGAGAAGCAGCAGCGGTGGAGCACGCGCGCATGAACGCACTCGCCGGCGGCCCAGTTAGCGCGTACGACGCCGATTTGCTGGAGTCGCGAGCGAGCGCAAAGTGGTGCTTAGGAGCGCGGCTCACGCCAAGAAATAGATGCTCCTCACTCAGTGTCGGCCTTCCCCGTCTTGGCCTTTCGATGACGCACAGGCGCTCTTGACCCGGATATCGCTTCCGAAGTTTCTGCAGAGCTCATCCTTAAGGCCCGGATTGTTTCGGACCTCGGCGTCGGACACGCGACGACCGTAAGCGCGCGACACCTGCGCTAGAGTATTATCC
>CAXMLT010000754.1:0-8242 GCA_964194245.1 uncultured Hyphomicrobium sp. | reverse complement strand
GAGCCACTCGATCTTCTCCTCGGCTCTGCGCTTCTCGGTGATATCCTCCTGAATGTCGACCCAGCCGCCGTCGACGAGCGGCTGATAGGTCACCAGGAACTTGCGCCCGTCGGTGAGATCCTGGACGTGCGAGAAGGGCCGTCCCCTGGCGAGCTTGGTCATGTGATCGGCGAGCCACTTCGCCTGGTTTGCCACCTCTTCGGCGCCATCGCGCCCGGTCTCACGCTTCACGTGGTAGCGGACGATGTCAGCCAGCAGCGTGCCCGGGCGCGTCAGCTCCGCGGGCAGCGCATACATTTCGCGATAGCTGTTATTGCAGACGATCAGACGCTGCTGGGCGTCAAACATCGACAGTCCGCGCACCATGTTGTTGAGCGCGATATCGAACCAGGTATTGAGCTGCTCGAGCTTCTTTTTCTGATCGAGCAGGAGAGCCATTGGATCAAGCGCGGCACCCGCAGAAGCCGCCTTTTGATTCGCAGAATCTCTGCGCCCACCCTGGCCGGACTGGCCGCCAGCCTGCCGATTCTCGACCATTAAACTACGACCCCTGCAACCTGCGCGTGTGCCTCCTACCCGACCGAAACGATATCCATGATCAGTGTTCGGTGGATTAAGTGGCTGCGGGGCCTTTCATGCAAAAGCGAGGAAAGGGCGTAACGCCTTGGGGCGCGAAAATGTGGTGCTTGGCGCAAAGACCGCGGCATTCGTTAAACGACGCGCGACACAGCCATTAACGGCGCCGGGCCCGTGAGGACATTGTGATAATTATTTCCGTTGGCGTCGCTAAACCCCGATGCCGGGGGTTTTGGCATCGTAGAGGCAGAGATCACGAATGAGGCAGGACGGGCATTCCGGCCGCCGCGCCTTGCACACATAACGCCCGTGCAGGATGAGCCAATGATGCGCGTGCAGGCCGTATTTCGGCGGGACGACGCGCAGTAGATCCTCCTCGACAGCGAGCGGCGTCCTGCCGTCCGAAAGACCGGTCCGGTTGGCCACGCGAAAGACGTGCGTGTCTACCGCCAGCGTCGGCTCGCCAAAGGCAACGTTGAGGATGACGTTCGCCGTCTTGCGCCCCACGCCCGGCAGTGCCTCGAGCGCCTCACGCTCGCGCGGGACGTTGCCGCCGTGAGTATCGATGAGCTGGCGCGAGAGCAGGATCACGTTGCGCGCCTTGTTGCGGTAGAGCCCGATCGTCTTGATCTGCTCGCGCAGCTTATCCTCGCCGAGGCGCAGCATCTTCTCGGGCGTATCGGCGATCTTGAAGAGGGCGCGCGTCGCCTTGTTGACACCGGCGTCGGTCGCCTGGGCCGAGAGCACGACCGCCACCAGCAAGGTGAAAGGGTTCTTGTATTCGAGCTCGCTCTTTGGCTCGGGGTTGGCGGCGGCGAAGCGGCGGAACATCTCGGTGATGGCAGCTTCGCTCAGCTTGGCGCGCCGCTTTAGGGCCGCTCTGCGCGCCTTCTTCGGCCGACGCTTGGTCGCGACATCTTTGCGGCTTGGGCGCGGCCGATCGAGGCTCTTCATTTTGGCTGTCCCACCGGATAGGGTGCGCAGATGACCGCAAAGCAGCCGAAAACGCAACAGAACCAGCCCTTTCGCGCCATACTGCATCCACACCGTTCGCTTGGGCCGACCGGCTTCCTCGTCCTGATGCTGGCGATCGGCGGGGTGAGCTTCGTGACCGGAATGGTGTTCCTGCTCATGGGGGCGTGGCCGGTATTCGGCTTCTTCGGCCTCGACGTCGCGCTCGTCTATCTCGCGTTCCGGCTCAACTATCGGGCAGGCCGTCTCTACGAGACAGTCGAGCTCACGCCGGAGATGCTCACGGTCACGCGCGTCCACCCGTCCGGCAAGCGCGAGAGCTTCGACTTCAATCCGTACTGGGTGCACGTGCTGCTGGCACAGGCGCCGCATGGCCGCACCGAGCTGCGGCTTGCCCTGCACGGACGCGAGTTCGCGTTCGGGCAGTTCTTGACCGACGACGACCGGCGGGAGTTCTCCAATGCGCTCTCCGGTGCACTGGTGGCAGCGCGCAATCCCCGTTTCTGAGAGCCAGATTCGGCTTACGGCCGGCCGCGGAACCTATGCGGCCGCAATTGCGTTAACTCGACGGAAACTAGCCGAAAAAAGCTGTTCAAGAAGCGAAAGATGGGAAAAAGAGGCGGCAACTGGCTCTGCCTCGGCCAAACGAAGGAGGACGGGGACTGGAGAACACTCATGCGCTTTTTGATCGGATGTATCCTCGGACTGGCTGTCCTTACTCCCTTGGCCGTCGTGGCCGCACGCGCGGTCGCCGTTCCCACCCCACCGACCAATCTCGTCGTCGCCTCGGCTGACGCCCGGGACTGCACGCCCTACAACGGCCCATTCGGGTACTATGGCAATCCGTGGTGCCTGACCGGCGGGGAACGCAACCTCGGGGCCGTTTGGCCGACAGCGGACGTGCCGCACCAGACCGACAAACCCGAGCCGCCGATCAAGCGCTGATTGCCCTTAGCTCTCCAACATCGAATTCGCTTCGGCCGTTTGCTCGTCTTGAGTGACGGCCGAAGCTTTCGCGCGTTTTAGCGGCAGGGTAGGGTTGATCGATCGCCGCCAATTCGAGGTGAACACGCGAAAAATGCGCACCCGGAATCGACCGGAATCGCAACCGCGTGCGAGCATCGATTGGGCAGCCGGCGCCATCACCGACGCGCTGCAACCAATGGCGCCGAAATGGAGGAAGCCATGCATCGTCTCGTAGCCGCAGCCGCGGTGCTCGCCGCTTTGCCTGCCATTGCGCCCAGCGCTCACGCTGCAAGCATTCCGGCCGTGAGCCGTCCTGCTGGCGCAGTCATCGCCGTGCAAGAGCGGCAGCAGCGGTCGCAAAGGGATTGCACACCCTACAACGGGCCGTTCGGCTTCTACGGCAATGTATGGTGCCAGCCGCCGAATGAGCAATCCTACATGCGCAACCTCGGATCGAGGTGGCCCATGGAGACGCCGCCATCGCTCAGATACCCAAAGCCGGCGACAAACAATTCCGACTGGTAGAGACGCACGCCGATCCTCGGCGCGGATTGCCCGCGAGCTTTCTCGGCTCGGCTCCGTGCAAGCGCGCGCATCGCGAAGCAGCGTAAAGGCTTCATAAAGCCGCGCCCATCCATTTGCCCGCAATTCGAGACGAACACGCGCAAAAGGCGATCGCTCGCGCGACCGGAATCGCAATGCCGGAACGGTAACCTTAAGGCGACCGGCGGACGTGGCCGGGGCATTGCAGATCAACGGTCGAACACGAGGAAGCCCATGCGTTCTTTGCTTGCCCGCGCTCTCATCCTTGGAGCGAGCTTGCCCGTCGCAGCCCCCCTGGCGAGCGCGGCAGATTTTCCCCATGCCCCTAACCGCGCCGCCGGCGTGATCGTGACGGTCCAGAGCCGGCAGTACGCTCGCCCTCAGCGCGATTGCACGCCCACGGCCGGGCCGTTCGGCTTCTACGGCAACATCTGGTGCCAGCCTGCCAACGAAGCCTCCTACATGCGCAACATCGGAGCGGGCTGGCCCATGCAGACCCCGCCCAGCCTGAAAGCCAAGCGCCCTCAGCGCGGCACCGACTGGTAGGCCGAGCAGGTCCTGTACGCATAAACCACGCCGGCCGAACAACCGGCGTGCCGTCACTTACTGCCACCAACCCGGTTGCACCTGATTGCTGCCGCGCCGCCGCCGGCTATTGCCAGGCTGCGGGCCCGGCCCGGGCTGATCAAAGAAGCTGAAGAAGCCGCCGCCGGAGTTCCATGGTGGGTCGAATTGAGGGAAATCAGAGACCGTAGGCCGCCGCGTTATGAAGCCGCCCTGGGGCTGGTTGCTCAGCACCGCAACAAACTCGGTGCGATAGTTGGTCTCGCGGCTCAGCGGCTCGTCCGAGACGACGATCGATGATCGCGGTAGCGCGGTCGGCGCGATGCGATCGAGCACTTCCTTGGGGATGCTGATGCGGTCGAGCGCGTCCTTGGCATCGTCCCCGCTGTCGATCGTGACCGCGGTCCAGCGAAGGCCCGCGTCGTTGCGCGCCATCGCGGTGAATACATGCGTGCCGATGGGCTTGTCAGGGTCGCGGATCGTCACCGGAACCTCGATGGTCGCATCGAAGACCTCGCCTCCGTCCGGGAACGGCTTATGCGTGTTCCGCCGCACGTAGAGCTTTTGCGTCGAGCGGCTGATGTAGATCGAGACCGGCTCGAGCGCGAGCTTTGCATCGCTCGCCGCTTTCGCGGTGTCAGCCTTCCTGGTCACGGCCGCCTTGGCGGCATCCGCTGCTTTGGCTGCGGCATCCATCTTCGGCGCAGTTTCGGCCTTTACGGTGTCGAGCTTGGTGGCGGCTTCGGCGGCCTTGGCAGCGGCCTTGGCCCTCTGTTCCTCGGCGCGGGCCTTGGCCTCGTCCGTCTTTGCGGAGGCGACTGCCTTTTCGGCGTAAGCGAGGTCGGCGTCGGCTGAGGACTTCTGTCCTTCGGCCTTCCGCAGCGTCACCTTGGCGGAAGCCGCCTCGCGCGCTGCTGTCGTGGCCGACTTCTTCGTCTCGTCGGCCGCTTTGGCGGCCTCCGCTGCCTCGCGGGCGAGCGTCTCGGCACGCTCCGGAGCGGCAGCGACGGCCTCCGCATTCGGCACCAGCAGCGCTGCGTTAGAAAACTCGACGGGAGTTGCGTCGTCCGGGGAAATTATCACGCGCATCCCGATCCGCGTCTTGTCGAACAGCCTCTGTGCAAAGCCGTATGGCATCCGCACGCAGCCGTGCGAGGCGGCGTACCCCGGCAGTGGGCCGCCATGCATCGCTAAGCCGTTCCAAGTAATGCGCTGCATGTGCGGCATCGAGGCATCGTCATAGAGGGTCGAGTGGTGGTCTAAGTCCTTCTCGATAACGGCGAAGACGCCGGCTGGCGTTTCGCGTCCCGTGGTGCCAGTCGACACCGGCGCCCTTAGAATCCAACCGTCGGCGTCATAAAATGTGACCTGCTGGGACTTGATCGACACGATCGCCATGATCGGCTCGCCGGCATCTCGCGGCGCCGTCGCCTCTGCGGAGGAAGCCGACTGTCTCGCCCCGACTTCAGCGGTCAGCGCCGTCAGTGCGGCCATAGCCGCAACCGTTACGATGGCGGGTAGTTTCAAACGTCGAATTGTTGATCGCGTCATCGCAAATCGATCTGTCCTGCCA
Organism: uncultured Hyphomicrobium sp.; assembly: GCA_964194245.1. Classification (GTDB taxonomy): domain Bacteria; phylum Pseudomonadota; class Alphaproteobacteria; order Rhizobiales; family Hyphomicrobiaceae; genus Hyphomicrobium_A. The sequence continues at coordinate 3,048 of CAXMLT010000754.1, read as the reverse complement.
TGCCCCCGGTTTGATGCCAGTCCGTGCTTGCCTCAATCAAGTGTCAAAATCGCGGTATCTGGATTGGCTGACCGGGCTGGGCTTCCAATGTGCTCTTGGGGACACTCCGCCGCGGCGCGGGCCCCTGTTTTCGGAGTATTTCTGCAGTTCCAGGCCATATTCGCTGTTGACCAAAAACCAGTCCCAAAGCGCGGCCCAAATGCAAAACGCCCCGGCATCGACCGGGGCGTTGGCGTTTGTCGGCGCTCAGTGGAAGCGGCCGCCGTTCTGCAGGACCTCGATCTTGTAGCCATCGGGGTCCTCGATGAAGAAGAACTTCCCGAACGGCTTGCCGTCGTGCGTCATCTGCTTGATGTCCTTCGGCGCGAGCCCCGCAGCGGTCATGCGCGCACGCTCGGATTCGAGATCGTCGGTGACGAAGGCGAGATGTCCATAGCCGTCGCCGAGCTTGTAGGGCTCGGCGCGGCCCTTGTTGACGGTGAGCTCGACCTCGAAGTCGTTTTGCGGACCGCGCATGTAGATGAGCGTGAAGTCGGGGAAGTCGACGCGGTCGGCGACCTTCAGCCCGAAGGCCTTGCTGTAGAAATCGACGGAGCGCGCCTCGTCCGCGACGCGCACCATCATGTGGATCGGTTTCGCCATCTTTTTCCTCCCGTTGCGCAGGTTTGCGTGGGTGTGGCTTTAGAGCCAGGGCCGCGCGGTCTGCGTCTTCTCCTCGAAGGCGTCGATCGCCTTCTGCTTCTCGAGCGTCAGCCCGATGTTGTCGAGCCCGCTCAAGAGGCAGTGCTTGCGGAAGGGATCGATGTCGAACTTGATCACGCCGCCGTCGGGCCCGCGGATCTCCTGACTCTCGAGATCGATCGTCACCGTCGCGTTCGATCCACGGCTCGCGTCGTCCATGAGTTTGTCGACGTCGGCCTGCGGCAGCTTGATCGGCAGGATGCCGTTCTGGAAGCAGTTGTTGTAGAAGATGTCGGCAAAGTCCGTAGCAATGATGCAGCGGATGCCGAAATCCAGAAGCGCCCACGGCGCGTGCTCGCGTGACGATCCGCAGCCGAAGTTCTCGCCGGTGACAAGGATCGTCGCCTTGCGGTAGGCGGGCTGGTTCAGCACGAAGTCGGGGATCTCCTTGCCTGCCTCGTCGAAGCGCATCTCGAAGAACAGGCTCTTGCCGAGCCCGGTGCGCTTGATCGTCTTCAGGAACTGCTTCGGGATGATCATATCGGTGTCGACGTTGCGCATGGGTAGCGGCGCGGCGACCCCGGTCAGCTTGGTGAACTTCTCCATCGTCTCCTCGTTGGCGCATCAGGTCCGCAGGCCGTCGGCGACCGCCCGGAAATAGCCTTCCGCCGAAGCCAGGCGGTCGATGTGGATCGGCTTGCGGCCGGAAACCACGCATTGGCGCAGCTCGCCCGGCCGCAACTGTTCGAGCCGCCTTTTAACGCCTGCTAGCTTGCGTCCGTCAAGGTGATGCTCGAGCACGCCGACAAGGGTCTCGATATAGCCGCTGATGCGGCCGAGCTCGCGGATCGCGGCCGTCGCGGCCGGCTTGTCCTGTGGCCCCGCTTCTAGACGCTGCAGCGCTTCACCGGCGCGGGCGAGCGTCCCGGCGATCTCATCGGCGTAGGCGGCAACGCGCAAGCGTCGCTTGCGGTCGAGGGCGGTGAGCGCGCCGAGCCAGCCGTGCACGGTCTCGGCGAGACGGCGGAGCTGGAGGGCGTAGTCGGTAAGCGGCAAGGCGGCCGGCCTCGCGGAGGCGGAGCACTGAGCTCACGAGAATAAGTGCAGCGATCGAGGCGGGGATAGGCAGGGCGCTGGCTGTGCCGGCTAACGGATGCGGTCTTCCATGAAGCACTGGCGCATGTACTCGCAGCGGTGCGAGCCAGAGAAATGCATGCTGTCGCCCTTCGCCGGCGAGATGAACTGGCAAATCTCCTCGACGCCGCCGGGGGACAGCCACCCCTGCCGGCGCCCGCGCTGCACGGCAAAGCAGTCGGCCGTCTCCTCGTCCGGCCCGCGGAACTGGTGCCCGCACTCGTGCGAGTAGATCCACAGCTTCACCGGTGTCGTCACCTTGGACAACAGCCGCATGTTCATGATGAGGAAGCCCGGATAGGCGGCGCCGTAGTCGTCGAGCTTGTTGTCTATGATCGTCGGCCGCATGCCGCAAAAGAGCTTGATGCCGTCGAGCACGAACTCACCGGAAGGCACGAGCGTCGCGTCGCCGCCCGTGTGCTGGATGTATTCCTCAGGCGTCGGAGACGTATTCTCCTCGGTGGCGGCGGACACCGACAATGCCAGCAAAACGACGAGCCCTGCAGCCAGGCGGGATGAACCGCGGCGAATCCGCATGATCGAACTCTTGAGAGTGCCCCGAACTATGTTGCGTCAACATGGCGTGCTTTGAAGCGCCGCACAAGCATGCCGCCCGCAGTTGCCTTAACTAGCTGTGGTGTGTCGAAAGGACGCCCGCTTCACGTGCCCGCTGCCGCTTCGATGCGTTCCATGTCGTCGTCGGAAAAACCGAAGTGATGGCCGATCTCGTGCACCAAGATATGGGCGACGAGACGGCCGAGCGTTTCCTCTCCCTCGGCCCATTCCTCCAGGATCGCGCGCCGGTAGAGGAACAACATGTCCGGCTGGAGTGGCAGATCCATCACACTCTTATGATCGAGGCTGACGCCGTGATAGAGGCCCGTAAGGTCGAACGGGCTCTCGATGCCGAGCGAATCGAGAACCTCGTCGGTGGCGAAATCCTCCACGCGAATCAGCACGTCCGCGGCCTTGGCGCGGAATTCCTCGGGAAGACGCTTCCAGGCTTCCGCCGCGAGCACCTCGAAGTCGGCCAGCGTCGGCGCGGTCGCGCTCTCCCATTGCGCCGGCTTCATCGAGGTCCGGCCGGCTTCTTGGAGACGACGATCGCCTCCTGCAGCGTGAACGCGAGGCCGTCGTCGGTCGTGCGCGGGCGCAGGAACGTCTTGAGCCGCGGCTCGGCGAGCATGGCCCTTAGTTGGACGACGGTGGCAGCGTCGCAGCGCATGCGCTGCG
>CAXMLT010000753.1:0-2766 GCA_964194245.1 uncultured Hyphomicrobium sp. | reverse complement strand
GATGTGTATAAGAGACAGGTCCTATGTGGTCCATACCGCGCGCACGCTCGCACAAGTGAAGGGCGTGTCGCCGGACGAGCTCGCTTCAGCGCCGACGGCAAACTTCTTCCGGCTGTTCGGCAAGGTGCCGCGTCCGCGAACCGCGGATACCGCCGCCGCATGAGCTTGCGCGCCACGATCCTCGGCTGCGGGTCTTCCGGCGGCGTGCCGCGGCTGGGCGCGATGTGGGGCGCCTGCGATCCGCAAAACCCCAGGAACCGCCGCCGCCGGTGCGGGCTTCTCGTCGAGCGGCTGGGCCAGGGGCGCCGCCACACTACTGTGCTCGTCGATACCTCGCCCGATCTGCGCGAGCAGCTCCTCGGCGTGCGCGCCGAAGCGCTCGACGGCGTGCTCTACACTCATGACCATGCCGATCACACGCACGGCATCGACGATCTGCGCATGCTCGCCTACGCCATGAAGCGGCGCATCGACGTGTGGGCCGACGCCGGTACGCTCGCGAGCCTGGAGGGCCGCTTCAACTATTGCTTCTCGACGCCGCCCGGTTCCGGTTATGCCCCGATCCTGAGCGCGCATACGCTCAACCCGCCGCAGCCGGTCCGCATCGAAGGGCCGACGGGGAGTATCGAGGCGATCCCGGTTCCGCAGACGCATGGCGAGATGGGCTCGCTCGGGTTCCGCTTCGGCGACCTCGCCTACTCACCCGATATCAGCGACGTACCCGACAGCACCGCCGCGTTGCTGCAAGATCTGGACGTCTGGATCGTCGATGCCTTGCGCTTCACGCCGCATCCGAGCCATTTCAGCGTCAAGCAGGCGCTCGCCTGGATCGAGCGCCTAAAGCCGAAGCGCGCCATCCTCACCCACATGACGACCGACCTCGACTACGAGGCGCTGCGGCGCGAGCTGCCCGAAGGCGTAGAGCCGGCTTACGACGGCATGGTCATCGAGGTTGGGTGAGCCAAGAGTCGCCGCGTTCCGTTTCAAGCCTTCGGCTTGCTGACGAAGCCAAAATAGAAACAGAGCAAGAAGAGGATGAAATGGACGATGGAGCGGTCACCGCTGATGTTCGGCGTTTCGACAAAGCCCGTCCCCAACAGAGGCACCGAAACATCCGCGAGATAGAGATAGAACAGAATTCCCGATGACACGAAGAACGCGCCTGCGAGGAATTTGCGGACATCCCGGCTTCGCACGGCAAGATAGATGCTCCCCACACCCATGATGATACCTGCGCCCACGTAGAGGACGGTGATCATGGTTTCCTCCCTTTCGACAGCTTTCCTGCGCACTTGGTTCGGTGGGCGTCCGGGCAGCCGAAACGGCGCCTCGTCAAACCCAATATATGAGTGCTTATGCGCCCGCGTGCTCAGTCGTCGCTGTTGGCCGGCACCGACAGCTTCGGCTTCTGCCATTCGCGGAAGCTCACGACACAGCCGTTGAAGGTGCACTGCGGCGACGCGAGGTCGAGAAATAGCGGCACCACGTCCTCCGGCGCCGGCAGCGTCATCGGGTCCTCGCCCGGGAAGGCCTTGGCGCGCATCTGCGTGCGCACCGGCCCCGGGTTGACGAGGTTGACGCGCAAGGGCGTGCTCGCGACCTCGTTGGCGTAGGTCTTGATGAGTGCTTCGAGGCCGGCCTTGGAAACGGCATACGGCCCCCAGTAGGCGTTCTTTGCGGACGAAGCGCCGGCGGTGACGAACACCGCGCGCCCCCCGTCGGAGCGCTTCAGCAGCGGATCGAGCGAACGGATCAGGCGCCAGTTGGCCGACAGGTTTGTCTCGATCACGGCGTTCCACGCATCCTCGGTAACGTGATGCAGCGGCGAGAGCGGACCGAGGATGCCGGCGCTGCTGACGAGAATGTCGAGCTTGCCCCAGCGCTGGTAGAGCGTTGGACCGAGCTGGTCGATTTTGTCGCCCTTGCGGATGTCGAGCTCGATGAGCGTCGCCTTGCCGCCGAAAGCGCGGATCTCGTCGTCGAGCTCTTCCAGTCCGCCGATGGTGCGCGCGGCGATGACGACGTGCGCGCCTTGCCGGGCAAGCTCAAGCGCCACGGCACGGCCGATGCCGCGGGAAGCGCCGGTCACCAGCGCCAGGCGATCATTGAAAGGTTTCTTATCTTGCATGCCTGGTTCGGGCGCTGGCGTCAGCCGTCTCAACGACTGCTAGCTGCCGCCCACGCGCGAGGCAAGCCCCGGCGCTGAGAGTGGTTTCCAGGAACTGCCGGAACTAGGACGAAAGTCGAGGTGGCTAGCCAACCTCCGCCAGCAGGGAGAGCTGGCGCGGCACCGTATGCCCGCTTTGATCGGTAAGCGCGGTCGGATACTCGCCGGTGAAGCAATGGTCGGTGAACTGCGGGCTGCGCGCATCGCGGTGGTCGTGGCCGACCGCGCGGTAGATGCCGTCGACGGAGAGAAAGGCAAGGCTGTCGGCGCCGAGGAACTGGCGCATGCCCTCCAGGTCCTTGTTGGCCGCGAGCAGGTCGATTTTATCGGGCGTGTCGATGCCGTAGTAGTCGGGGTGCGTGATCGGCGGCGAGGCGATGCGCATGTGCACCTCGCGGGCGCCGGCCTCGTACATGAGCTGCACGATTTTCTTCGAGGTGGTGCCGCGCACGACGCTGTCGTCGACGAGCACGATGCGGTTGCCGCGGATGACGCTGGCATTCGCCGAATGCTTGAGCTTGACGCCGAGCGCGCGGATACGCTGCTCCGGCTCGATGAAGGTGCGCCCGATGTAGTGGTTGCGGATGATGCCGAGCTCG
>CAXMLT010000752.1:0-4649 GCA_964194245.1 uncultured Hyphomicrobium sp. | reverse complement strand
AGATGTGTATAAGAGACAGGTCCATAGTAATGGAAAATCGCTTCGAAGCGCTCCTCCTCTTGCTCCTCGATATTTCGCGTCAGGTCGATTGGTCGCCACAGTATTCCGGGCATATTTTTCGGCTTGGAAGTTTTCATGTACCGTCTTTGTGCTTGCTCAATCAAAGCACCTCCGATTTGGAAAAATCTGTCAGGCCAGAACTGACTTGAGCGTTGAGCCCTTTGAAATTTAAGCCATCTAGAACTTTCGCGCGGTGAGCCAGCAACTCCATGTCATTTGCTTCTGCCTTGTAACCACCTCCGTATCGTCCTGCTACACCGGTAACGCTTTGGCCCAGCAGCCGTAGCCGGGTCTCCGCCTCGCGCGGAGCTACCACTTTGAAGCGTTCCGCAAATGTGTGGCGCAAGCTGTGAAAACTCAGCTTCGGACGTTTGATACCGATTAGCGCCAAGTGGCGGCTAAAGGCCTTAGAGAGGGCATCGGAAAATCGTCCCGAGGAGTGTTGCGTAATTCCGGGGAAAAGCGGCCCCATGCACTTAGACACGTAGTCAATGAAACCCATCTCGATCAGTCTCGGATGTATCGGAACCGACCGTACGCACGAGGGCGACTTGAGCCGCATGTCTGGATCGAAACGCACGTGATACAAGTCGCCATGATTATGAATGTGCTTCGCTGTCAGTTGCGCTAACTCATTCAAGCGAGCGCCGGTATAAAGACTTAGCCTCGTAAGCCATTTCAAATGACGGGGCAGATCGGAAGAAAGCAACTTTGCTAGTTCTTCGTGCGTGAAGGGGTCCCGCTGCTCATTGGCAGCAGCCGCCTTGGGCAGACCCTTGGTCGGAAAGGTAATTGTCACCCCGCCATAGCGGTCGTTCGCCTCAGCAAATACCGCAGCGATGAGGGCGACTTTCTTCCGAATGGACTCCGCTGATTGCCGGGAGACGCCGCTCTCCTTCGCTGCCCGAGCGGCGGCAGCGATTTCGAGATGTCTCAGCTTCCTATTCTTGCGCCAGTTGGCGGGTAAGCAAAGGAGAGCGTCAATGAAAGCGACGGCGTCTGACCTTGTGTACGCGGTAACGCGCTTGTCGCCACCGGACAATGCAATAAAGTCGCGAACGACTGCCGCGATCAGCGCACTGCGCTCCCCCGTCAACTCGCTCGCGCGCCTCCCCAAATAGGAAGATGCATGTTCTTTGAGCGTCGGGATGCCGGGCTCTTGTTGGACGGTAATCTCAAACGCAAGCGCCTCATCATCGGCGATTATCTCTTGCAGCACTTTAACTTTCGTCCGTGCCAATGCACCGAGGGCGCGCTGGTGATCTGCCACTCCTCCTTGGCCACTCTTGGCAAGATATGTCAGCAGCCACTCTGCATCTGTGAAATCGCGGTTTACTGCTTTTGCGCGCGCCGTCTTCAACCGACGTTGTAGACGCGTTCGGTGTTCTTGCGCGAGTTGGTCGGGATCGCCAACGAAGCCGCTTAGGCGCTCACGGCGGTTTTGTTGTTCGCTCTTGTACAGACGGTCCCGTTCGATGGCACAAACTTCGTCCACAGTGAGCAGACGTGCATTTGGCGTTTCGCTGACGGACTGGCGCACTTCTGCTTCGAACTCAGCCTGAAGTCCGAGATAAATTTTCGGTAGATTGCGGGCAGCCTCCGCCTTATCGCGGGTACCAAGAGAGCGCGTCGTGTGGCTTGCCTTAAACCTTTTACCGCGCGCTTCCGGCGGCACGCGCACCCGGATTTCATAAATCAAGGCACCCTTGCGCCGGGTCGGTTTTGGTAGGCTTTTAGGGTAAGCGAGCGACATGGCACGAACTCCGCTGTGCAGCAGGTGTGTGCAGCAGGTATGGTGCCAGAAAGTCAGTAAATACGGGGTTTCAGTAGGTTAGGAGCCCTATGGTGCGGACGGAGGGAGTCGAACCCTCACGGGCCTTTCAGCCCTCAGGATTTTAAGTCCTGTGTGTCTACCAGTTCCACCACGTCCGCTTAGACCGGCCGGCGCCTTTATGCGGCGCTTCGGGCGGCGGGCGCAATGCTCCCACTGCCTGCCGCCCCGCCGTGCCGAATTGCGGCCAGCATCAGCACATAAAGCACCGCGCCGTTGAGCGTGTGCCATAAGAAGTGCGTGCCGACGCCGCGCCCTCCCCGCACCGCCCAAGTGCACACCTCCAGATCGATGGTCCGAAAGGTCATGGCGGCGAGGAACAACAGCGCGGCGGCGAAGAGATAGCCCGCCGCGCGCTGCCCCTGCACCAGAAGCAGGCCGCCGACCAGCACCAGCGCGGCGAATGCGGGCGAGTAGCCGAGCGTACCGTTGAAGCAGCGCTTGCCCGCGCCACGCGTCATCGGCAAGAGCTCGTTTGAGCACTGGATGCCCTGCATGTAGCGGACGGACGCATAGAACGCGATCAGCGACGCGATGACGAGGATCCACGGCAGCCCGGCAAAGCGGCGCAGCGCGTAGCCGAGGTAGGCCAGCATGAACAGCGAGATAGGGATCGTGTCGAAGGGGATCGCCCATACGGTGGCGTAGGTGTGGAAGAGGAAGCTGCCCGTCCCGATCGCAAGGATGAGCGCTACCATGAGCCACTCGAAGAGCGCGTAGTCGCGGCGCGGCGAACGCGCGAGCTGCCAGGCGGCGACGAGGCCCGCGATGATGAAGGCACCGTTGGAGATGGCATTCAGCGGCTCGGCCCAGAAGGCGGGATCGCCGCCGCGCTCGCAGTAATTGTAGATCTTGCTCCAGTCCATTTGGCCGTCCCTCACCCCTCACCCGGAAGCTCATTGCATTCGCTTCCGACCTCTCCCTCAAGGAGAGGTAAGACACCGTTTGCAGCGCTCCAACTTCACCTCTCCCAGAGGGAGAGGTCGTGAGCCCGGCGTCAAGCCGGGGGAGCGGGTGAGGGGCGGAAAGCCCGCAGTGAGTCGCGCACGCGCCGCAGTCGCAGGTGAGAGGCTGCATCGCGGCAAGGTTTATGGCGACACGCCTTCCGCGCCTGTACGAGCTTGCGCGGCCGACAGACCGGCGAGATATTCGCGCCATGGAGACGCCGATCACCAGATCGCTGCTGGCAACCTTCATCGAATACGCGGCGCGCGACTGCGTCACGCCGATCGAGTGGTCTCGCTTCATGGTCAACCACTACGGAGACGAGGCCATGGAGGCCGCGCGGGTCGGCTGCGTGCGCATTCTGCAAAGCGCGCCTCGAGGCGGGCTCGCGAGCGCGGAGGTGGACCGCCTCTATGCCATCGCCGACGCGCTGCGTGCCGCCGACAATGGATGAGCGGGCGCCGTAGCGCCTACTCTTTCTTCTCCGGCGCCCCCTTCTCCGGCGCGACCACGCGGATGTGCAGCTCGCGTAACTGCTTGGGCAGCACCTCGGACGGTGCGCCCATGAGCAAATCGTTCGCCTGCTGGTTCATCGGGAACAGCGTGACCTCGCGCAGGTTCTTGGCGCCGACCAGCAGCATCACGATGCGGTCGATGCCGGCCGCCATGCCGCCGTGCGGCGGCGCGCCATACTGGAACGCGCGGTAGAGGCCGCCGAAGCGCGCCTCGACCTCGGCCTTGCCGAGCCCGGTAATCTCAAAGGCTTTCACCATCGTATCGGGGCGGTGGTTACGCACCGAGCCCGAAGCGATCTCGAAGCCGTTGCAGACGATGTCGTACTGGTGCGCCTTGATCTTGAGGCGGTCCTCGTCGCTCTTGGCGGCTTCCAGCGTCGCGAGGCCGCCCTGCGGCATCGAGAACGGGTTGTGCGAGAAGTCGATCTTCTTCTCCTCCTCGTTCCACTCGTAGAAAGGGAAGTCGACGATCCAGGCGAGCGCGAATTTGCTCTCGTCGATCAGCTTGAGCTCCACGCCTATGCGCGAGCGGGCTTCGCCGGCGAACTTGTAGAACTTGTCCGGGTTGCCGGCGGTGAAGAAGACCGCGTCGCCTTCAGCCAACTTGAGTTGCGTGCGTAAGGCATCAGTTTTCTCGGGGCCAAGATTGTTTGCGATTGGACCGCGGCCGACCACAAAGTCTCGCCGCTCGACATGGCGGCTGACATGCTCCTTTCGCGTTCCCTCTAGGTCAGTCATTATCTTTTCGGCATCGGACCCAGGTTCCGGCCCTTTCTCCTTTACGAAAAAGATGTACCCTAGGCCCGGCTGCCCCTCCGAGATCGCCCACGCGTTCATGCGCTCGCAGAACGCGCGCGAGCCGCCGCCCGGCGCGGGGATCGCCCACACGCGCACCTTCGGATCTTTCTCGATCATGCCGGCGAAGATCTTGAAGCCCGAGCCGCGGAAATGCTCGGTGACGTCCTGCATCTCGATGGGGTTGCGCAAGTCCGGCTTGTCGGTGCCGTATTTGCGGATCGCCTCGTCGTAGGGGATGCGCGGCCACTCCTGCGTGACGGACTTTCTCTTTCCGTCCGCTCCGATCGCGGCGAACTCCTCGAAGATGCCGGTGATCACCGGCTCCATGGCGGCAAAGATGTCGTCCTGCTCGACAAAGCTCATCTCGACGTCGAGCTGGTAGAACTCGCCCGGCAGCCGATCGGCGCGCGGGTCCTCGTCGCGGAAGCAGGGCGCGATCTGGAAATAGCGATCGAAGCCGGCGATCATGGTCAGCTGCTTGAACTGCTGCGGCGCCTGCG
>CAXMLT010000751.1:0-1864 GCA_964194245.1 uncultured Hyphomicrobium sp. | reverse complement strand
CATCTCCAGCTCGTAGGCGATAATCTTGTTGGCCTTGCCCTGGCACAACGCCTTGACCACCTCGGCCTGCCGCGCCGTGAAGATTTCGGTGACTCGCGGCTTGAGCGGCCCAGCTACGCTCTCCGCATCGGAGCGTCCCAGGCCAACGATGCAGGTGGCGGGTAGGAACTGCCCACCCGCTTGCACGAACCAGAGCGCTCCAATCGTGTCATCGAGGGACATGCTTGTCGGGACATACCCCCGCGCGCCTGCCAGGAGAGCATTCCGAACCTGACGTGGCTGTTCGCCGTCTGAGAGAACGACGATCGGGGTTCCGACCAGCACTTGTGCGGCACGTTGCAATACCTGCCTAGTTTCATCGCTGTCGGTATCGCCCGCGATACTGATCAGAATGATCGCGACATCGTTCGCTTCGGCAATCTTTACACTCTCGTCGACCGATGCCGCCGTGATGACCTCGAAACCAGTCGTCCGCGACAAGCACTGCGAGAGAAGGTCACGGATAAGCGGACGTTGCTCGACAACGACGGCGATTGGCAGCTGCCCCCCTACGTCGCGGCGGTGCCGCGTTGTGAGGGCCGACGCCGGCTTCGCTGTACCAATCACATTCCGCTGCCTCCCGCAGGGAGCGCTCAAGAGAAGGTCCCGCTCGACGCGATCCGCCGGGGTTCAGTTTCTAGTGCAGGCTGGTCTTGACGGCACATCCAATGAGGATTTTGGCGCTGGCGATTGATGTCCCGTAAGGCGGCCGCGACTTGCTCAGCGCGTCGGCAGTTCCGCAACTCTTCCTGGGTGGCGGCCGTGTCGGGGCAGTTGAACCGCTCCAGTGCCTCAACTCGCTCGCGCTTGGCGGCCTCGAGCTTTGCTTTCAGTCCGTCAGCGGAGGTGCGCAGGTTATCCCGGCGCAGGCTCGCCGACTTGGCGAAGGTCGAATAAGCGAAATGCCCCGGATCCTTGATGCGGGTGCGATCTTCCTCCGCCCGGATCTGGCGATCGAGGTCGGCGGCCTTATTTTCAAACTCGCGGATCATGTGCTCGAGGTCGGCAACCTTGCGCGCCTTCTCATCGGCTTCGAACCGCTTCAGCCTGAGCGCCGATTCCTGTGTTCTCATCTCGATACCCCTGACATGTACGAACCCCCATCGCGGTACAAGAACCATGCCAAGACGGCATTCGCGCGTTGCGTGTAGTGGTCAATGTGCTAGGGCATGCGCATTAACCAGCTTGCAGTGAGAAACATGACTCCCACCAGTCCCGTCCCCACGCGACGCCGTCGATGGTACAACCCCATCTCGATCGTGAGGTCGATCTACATTCGACCGCGCGTGTATTTGGGTGCGGCCGTCGGCATTGCCCTTTTGTGGTTCATGCCGAGATCGATTCCGGCACCGGTGCGTGAAACCACCGCCTGGTGTCTGGGTGCAGCCGTCTACCTCGCCCTCGCTCTCCGATTGATGAGGAGCTGCCACTCCGATCGCATCAAGTTGCGAGCAGGGGTGCAAGACGACAGCGGCATCCTCATTCTCGGCCTCATTCTGCTGGCGATTTTTTCAAGCTTCAGCGCGATCTTCGGCCTGTTGACCGAGGCCAAGGCGGCATCGAGCCATGGCAAGATGCTCTTTGTCGGGCTCGCCGGCGCCACGATCTTCATCTCTTGGATGGTGATGCAGGTGGCCTTCGCACTTCACTACGCACATCAGTACTATCGTCCCGACCACGCGGTGCCGGACGTCAACGGTCTCGATTTCCCAAAGGACGCTCATCCCGACTATTGGGATTTCTTCTACTTCTCCACCTCGATCGGCGCCGCCTCACAGACTTCGGATGTCAACATCAACTCGAAGGAGTTGCGGCGCCTCGTAAC
>CAXMLT010000750.1:0-3300 GCA_964194245.1 uncultured Hyphomicrobium sp. | reverse complement strand
TTGAAGCCGAACCAGCCGACCCACAGCAACGAAGCGCCGATCACCGTCAGGACGAGGTTGAAGGGCGCCATGTTCTCGGTCTTGTAGCCCGTGCGCCGGCCAAGTACGAGGCAGGCCATGAGGCCAGCGATGCCGGCGTTGATGTGAACGACTGTGCCACCCGCGAAGTCGAGCACGCCCGACTTTGCAAGGAAGCCGCCGCCCCACACCCAGTGGCAGATCGGAGCGTAGACGAGGATCAGCCAAGCGCACATGAAGATGATTAGCGCAGAGAACTTCATGCGATCGACGATCGATCCGATGATGAGCGCCGGCGTGATGATGGCGAACGTCATCTGGAAGCACATGAACACCGACTCAGGGATGGTTCCCTGCAGGGTGTCCTTGCCCATGCCGGCGAGCAGCACGCGGTCGAAGCCGCCGAAGTAGGCGTTGTAGAAGTCGTCGGGGTTCGTTCGGAAGGCGAGCGAATAGGCGACTACCACCCACAGCACCGTCACCAAGCACGTGGTGACGAACGTCTGCATCAGCACCGCCAGCACGTTCTTCTTGCGCACCATGCCGCCGTAGAAGAGCGCCAGGCCCGGGATTGTCATCATCAGAACGAGCGCCATGGATGTAAGCATCCAGGCGGTGTCGCCGGAATCCAGCTTCGGCGGCGGAGCAGCGGGAGCTGCGTCCTGCGCAAAAGTCGGCAGTGCCGTCCATGCATAGAGTGCCGCGGTGGCGGCACCCGTTGCAGCGGTGCGTATCAGTCCGGTCAATTTCATCGTGAGAACTCCCCTTTCCCTTCGTGCGACTTTGGGCGATCAGGCCAATCGTCGGTTGCAACTAGAGTGCGTTATCGTCTGCCTCACCGGTGCGGATGCGCACCGTATGTTCGATCGGCGAAACGAAGATTTTGCCGTCGCCGATCTGCCCGGTCTTGGCGGCGCGCTGTATTGCCTCGAGCGCCTTGTCGACCTGGGCGGATGGAACGACGATCTCCATTTTGATTTTGGGCAGAAAGCTCACGGCATATTCAGCGCCGCGGTAGATCTCCGTGTGGCCCTTCTGCCGGCCGTAACCTTTGACTTCAGTGACCGTCATGCCCTGCAAGCCCATATCGTTCAGCGCCGTGCGGACCTCCTCGAGCTTGAAAGGTTTGATGATTGCCGTGATTAACTTCATTTAAGCACCCCTCTTCTCCCCAATGCTCGCCTTGCGGTCGTCGAGCGTGACGGCAAGGTCATTTTTCAGAGGGCCACGGCGTGCTCAGCGATGGCCACCGGGATAGGATGGAGTCAAGACGCGTGCCAGTTTGACGGTGCCTCAGCAACTCATTGGATTCGTTGAATAAGCAGCAGGCAACGGGGCGCCCGAGAGCGGCTGGCAATTGGCCATTTGCCTAGTTGGTAAGCAATGAACGTCGATTGCCTATTAGTTAGGCACAAACGTAGTGCTGCGGAGCCGCATCAAGCCCTCCTGCGCCGCCGACGCGATCAGCGCGCCTTCGCGGGTATAGATGCTCCCCCGGCTGAAACCGCGCGCGCCATGAGCATTCGGGCTGTCCTGCACGTAAAGCATCCATTCGTCGGCGCGGAATCGCCGGTGGTACCAAAGCGAATGGTCGAGGCTTGCGAGCTGGATGTCGGTGTCGAACAGGAGCTTGCCGTGCGCGATGAGGGCCGTGTCCAGGAGAGTGAAGTCGGAGGCATAGGCGAGGACCGCCTGATGCACGGCCGGATCGTTGGGTAGCCGTCCCGCCGCGCGGAACCAGATTTGCTGGACGGGCGCCTTCTTCTCGCGCTCGAGGTAGCGCGAGATATCGACCACGCGCATGTCGATCGGCCGGTCGCGCTCCCGATAGCTCCGCATCGCCGCAGGCAGCTTGTCGATGAGGCTGGCGATGAGGTCTTTTGGGTTAGGCAGTGCCTCGGGGGCCGGCACGGCCGGCATGGCGCTCTGGTGCTCGAGCCCCTCCTCGAGCTTGTGGAACGAGGCGCTCATGGTGAAGATCGCCGCGCCGTGCTGGATCGCCTTGACGCGGCGTGTGGTGAAGCTGCCGCCGTCGCGGGTGCGCTCGACGTCGTAGATGATGGGCAGAGAGGGATCGCCGGCGAGGAGGAAGTCTCCATGCAAAGAGTGCACTCTGCGCGCTGGATCGACCGTGCGCACCGCCGCCATCAGGGCCTGCCCCAGCACCTGGCCACCGTAGACACGCTGCCAGCCCTCGCTGCCGCGCGCGCCCCGGAACAGGTTGTCTTCGATCTGCTCGAGATCGAGCACGGCGAGCAAAGCTTTGAGCGCGGTGGAGGGCGCGTCTGCGGTCATGAGGCCTCGCGATCTCTGCTAGTCTTTAAGGGCAAGCGGCGTAATGGGGCGAAGGGCGCGGGTCCTGTCAACCAGGCAAGCCACGTCCCTGACCATGGGCCGGCACATGGCTGACGAAGCGACGACCGACCGTTACGTGGTCACGATCTCCGGCGCGAGCTTCGCCGGCCTCGCGCTCGCGTGCGGACTTGAACAGGCGCTGGGACCGGAGCTGCGCATTGCGCTTGTCGACCGCAGCGCCGGCCCCGGCACCGCAAAGCGTGACAGCCGCGCCTCCGCACTCTCGGCCGGCTCCAAGCGAATGCTCGAGGCGCTCGGCGTGTGGACCGCGCTCGCTGAGGAGGCGCAGCCGGTCACGAGCATCGAGATCACGGACTCGAGCCTCGAAGCCGGCGTGCGGCCCGTCCTCCTCACCTATGACAACGTCACCGACGCGCACGACCCTGCGACCTACATCGTGCCCAACGCCGCGCTCTATGATGCACTCTACGCGGCGGCAAAGCGCGCTCCTTCGATCGAGTGGATCGTACCGGGGGAAGCGCGCGACTTTGCCGCGAGCGAAACCGGCGTACGCGTGCACCTGGCCGACGGGCGCGCGATCGACGCCTCGCTTCTCGTTGCTGCCGAGGGGCGCGACTCCAGGCTGCGCGAGGCGGCCGGCATCGGCATCGTCGGCTGGAGCTACCCGCAGATCGGCATCGTCACGACCGTGCGCCACGAGCGTCCGCACGAAGCGCGCGCGGTGCAGCACTTCCTGCCCGCGGGTCCGTTCGCGATCCTGCCTCTCAAGGGCAACCGCTCGTGCATCACCTGGACCGAGGACAAGGCGAACGAGGAGCGCATCATGGCGCTCGACGATGCGGGCTTTCTCGCCGAGGTCGAGCGGCGCTTCGGCGGCAAGCTCGGCGCGATCGCGCTCGACGGGCCGCGCCAGTCGTGGCCGCTGAAGACGCATCTCGCCCGCCGCTACGTCGGCGACCGCTTCGC
>CAXMLT010000749.1:0-4630 GCA_964194245.1 uncultured Hyphomicrobium sp. | reverse complement strand
GGCAGTAGGGGCACCAGTGGCCGCGATGGAAGGCAACCACGACGGGCCCGTTGGCAATGAGATCGGAGAGGCTGACGAGATGCCCTCGGTGATCGGGCAGCATGAAATCGGGCATCGGTTCGCCCGGCTTGGGTGCTTCCTCGCCGGCGCCCGAGGCCCGCAGGCGATCGATCATGCGCTCGACGGTATCGGCAAAATCCGCGTTGAGTGCGCGCACCTCATCGGCAAAGGCCTGCAGCCTGCCAGCGAGCGGCGCGTCGAGGTTGCGACACCGCTCGGTTGTCTTCTCGAGGATCTCGGCTAGCGACGGTTCGGCCATCTTTGTCCCGAAATCAGGTTGCCCTGTCCCCATCCATTTTTGTCCAGAGAGATGCGACGCGCCACAGAAATTGCACGCGAAGCTCAAAGGGAGCCCAGCGGGAACTGCAGTCAGCCGTCCGTTTGCTTGAGCGCCAGGAGAACATCCTCAATATCCATGCGACTGCGAAAATCCGGGTCAACCTTGCGCGCGGCGATGCGTCCCTGCCGGTCCAATACGAACGTCGCCGGTATGGGCACGAACCAAGCCCCATTGCCCTGATAGCGCTCGATATCGAGGCCGCACTTCTCGTAGAGGGCGCGAACCTCGTCACCGAGCCACATTACGACACCGACCGATAGCGCATATCCGTTGTCGACGTCGGATAGCACGGTGACGGTCTCATCAGTCAGCCCGCGGACCTTCCGCGTGTACTCGGCCCGTTCGGGCATGATCGAGACGACCTGCGCGCCGCATGCGGCGATCTCGGCGTGGGCGCTTGCAAACGCTCGCAGCTCCAGCTCGCAATATTCACACCAATGGCCACGATTGAAACTCACGACCACGGGGCCTTGCGCCGTCAGCGTCTCGAGGTCGACGAGCCGGCCCGTATCGTCCGGCAACAGGAACGGCGGTAGCGCGTCTCCAAGCCCCGGCGTCACACCTCCGGCCTCAGCACCCTTGAGCTGGGAGATGAGGTTCTGATAGGCGACGGCGAAGGGTCGGCCGTGCTTCTCGACAGCGGCCGTGAACAGAGCCAGCCGCTCGCCCAGCGGCAACTCAGCCGCACAGATTCTTTTGAAGGCCTCGTCGAGGGAGCCCACGTCCGTCATCGCTGTGCCCGCAGCTGCAGCTTTGGTGACGTGGCGTCGGCCGGATGCTTCATGAAATCAGTCATTCCTTTGCGTACTATGCGTCCCTGCGCGGCGCAACGCGGCGAGAATTTCGTCGATGTCCATTCGTAGCCGGAAGTCCGGATCGACGTGCCGCGAAACAATGATCCCGTCGGAGGCGACGACGAAGGTCGCCGGCAGCGGCAGAAACCAGCCGTCGTTGCCGTGGAACTGATCGAGGTGCATGCCGCGCCCACGCATCAGCTCCTTCACCCGTTCCCCCAGCCACATGACGAGCCCGAGCGACAAAGCATAGCCGTTGTCGACGTCGGTGAGGATGGTCAGCCTGCCGTGCGTGTCGGCATCGAGCCGCTCAAGAAGCCCCTGCCGGTCAGGCAGGATCGACACCACCCTCCCGCCATGCGCGGCGATCTCCTCATGATAGGCGGCGATGGTGCGCAGCTCGATCTTGCAGAATGGGCACCAATGGCCGCGATTGAAGCTGATCACCACCGGTCCGCCCGCGAGCAGGCCGTCAAGGTGCTCCAGCCTGCCTGACCGCGAAGGAAGCGCGAACGGCGGCATGGGCTCGCCGACTTTCGGCGCGTCGGTGCCGACGCCGCCGTCGATCAGTCGGGCAACGAGCGTGTCGTATGCCTCGGCGAAGGGAAAGTTGAGCTCCCGCAGCTTGCCAGAATAAGCGGCTAGCTTGCGGCTGAGGGGGCCCTCCATCACGCAGATGTCTGCAAAAGCTTGCTCGAGCGTGTTGGGAGAGGTCACCGGGCCGCACCTGTTCTGATCTTGTTTGTTTGAGCCGAGCGAGGTTCCGGTAGTTCTGCCGCGGTCGACTGCTTGGGCTGAAACGTCACTTATGCACGCCGCGCTTAGTCGACGTTGACGAAGCCTTGCGGCCGGCGCCCTTCGGCTCGCGAATGTCCGAGCCGGCAAAGGCGGTCGTTGCCAGCACGGGGCCGAGCAGAGAGCTGAGGATGATCGTCTTCATGGTCGTTCTCCATCGTTGAGGTCGCGGAACTCGCCTGTTGGCGAGCGGAGACGAGCTGCGGAAGCCCGTCTTGCCATGGTCGGATCATGCGGAAACGCGAGCCAATGCGGAAATATTGGCTATATCTCAATTCGATAGCCCGACGCTATGGGCGCAAATCCATAGCCGGCGGGACATTTCACCTAGCCGCGCAGGGGCGGCATCTACTTCGCAGCGGCGCAAGCGCCGGCGAGAGTCTCCTTGTGGTTGCGTCCTTTGGTGCGATCGATGAGCTTGCGATTTTCCAGCTCCGACCGCGCCTCTGCGAGCTCCTGCGCCATGCGCGAGAAAGAGTCGAAGCGGCTAATGGCCAAGTCGAGGGATCGGCTTGACGAGTGTAATTTGGATGTTCGTTCGGCGAGGTTGGTCGGACGCGACCGGTGGCGGTGCCGGAAAATTCTAAGGTTGCCAATGAAGCGGCGGTTTGCGGCTTTGATGGACCAGCAAAAGCACGCCGTCACGGCCTTCGTTTTGCGCTGGCTAAATACCTACTCTTCCCGGAACGTGCGCGCGATTTGATCGTTTAGCGGCTTCAGGAGGAAGGAGAGCACGTTGCGATCGCCGGTCTTGACGAACATCTCAACCGGCATGCCGGGCACAAGCTTGATCGAGCCGAGGCGGGCGATTTCAGAGGGCTCGAGAGCAACGCGCACTGTATAGTAGGTCTGCCCGGTCTTCGGGTCGACTGTCGTGTCCTGCGAGATGAGGGTCAAGGTGCCGTTGATCTCCGGGGTTGTAGGTCGATCAAGGCCCGAAAACCGCAGCGTCACGATCTGGCCGATGTGAAGCTGGTCGATGTCTTGCGGCGCGATCTTGGCTTCGACCTTGAGCGCGTCTTCGTCGGGGACGATCAGCATGAGGGTATCGCCGGCCGAAATCACTCCGCCGACGGTGTGCACGTTGGTCTGATACACCATGCCGGCTTGCGGCGCCCTGATCTCGACGCGTTTTAGTTGGTCCTCGGCGGCGACCTTGCGCTCGACCAGCTCGCCAATCTTGGTATTGCTTTCGTGCAGCTCCTTGCCGATCTCGCTGTTCAAATCGTGATCGATCTGGATGATCTGCAGCTCCGTCTCGGAGATCTTCCCTTTGATCTGAGCCATGGTGGCGGACAGCACGCCATGCTCACCCTCGAGGCGCGCCTCCTCTCTCTGCAGCTCGTTGTATTTGGTCACCGGCATCAGCTGCTTGTCCCACAGCTTGCGTGCACCTTCTAGCTCATGCCCGATCAACTCGATCTCTCGCGCTTTGCCGCGCTCCTGCGCCTCATATCCTGCAATCTCTTTCTTCAGCTGCTCGATGCGCTCGGCGAGCTGCGCCTTCTGACCAGTGCGCGCTGCTTCACGCATGGAGAAGAGCTTCTGTTCGCCTTGGAGAACATGGGCTACTTCTGGATCGTTTGCACGACTTGATAGCTCCGGTGGAACCGGCACGCTGTCGAGGCCATCGCGCTCAGCCTCCAATCGCGCTTTCTGCGCATAGAGCTGGTCGAGATCCTTGCTCACGATCGCAAGATTGGCACGCGGTACGGTCTCGTCCAAGCGAACGAGCACATCGCCTGCACGCACCCGATCGCCGTCGTGGACGCGCAGGTCGGACACGATGCCACCCGTCGGGTGCTGCACCTTCTTGGCGCTCGAATCAACGACCACACTCCCGGGGGCGACAACTGCCCCCGAGATTTGGGTCGTCGAGGCCCACACAGCGATACCTCCCAGGAGGAGCACGATCAGCGCCACGCTCACAAGGATGTGGTTGCGGAGGGAGGTTTGGATCGCCGTCTTGACCTCAACTGTCATGATGCGAGGCTCCCGCCTTCAGGCACGGCTCGGAGCGTCGCCGGCTGGGTCTGTGGCCTTGTGACCCGGGCAAGCACCTCTTCCTTGGGTCCGAAGACCTGGGCGCGCCCCTGGTTCATGACGAGGATCATGTCGACGGCGGCGAGTGCACTCGATCGATGCGAGACCACGACGGCGATGCCGCCGCGCCGGCGTACGCCAAGTATCGCTTGCGTCAGCGCCGCCTCGCCGTTGGCATCGAGGTTCGAGTTGGGCTCGTCGAGCACGACGAGGAAGGGGTCGCCATAGAGTGCGCGCGCGAGCGCGATCCGCTGCTTCTGACCCGCTGAGAGCCCGAGCCCTGGTCCACTAAGCTCGGTTTCGTATCCGTCGCGAAGGCGGATGATGAGATCATGCACGCCGGCAGCCTGCGCCGCGCTGACGACCTTCTTCGGGTCAGCCGCGGGATCAAACCGCGCGATGTTCTGGCTGACCGAGCCGGGGAAGAGCTCGACGTCCTGAGGCAGATAGCCGATGTGCCGGCCGAGCGCCTCTTCATCCCACTGGTCGAGCGCCGCGCCGTCGAGGCGAACCTTGCCGCGTGTGGGCTGCCAAACGCCCACGAGAAGCCGGGCCAGAGACGACTTTCCGGCTGCGCTCGGCCCGATCACACCTACAC
>CAXMLT010000748.1:0-2255 GCA_964194245.1 uncultured Hyphomicrobium sp. | reverse complement strand
CACACAACGTCGACGAAGTGCCAGTACCAAGCTGCCGCCTCGAAGCCGAAGTGGGCCTTGGGCGTGAAGGCACCCGCCAGCGCTCGCAACAGGCACACGGTGAGGAAGATCGTGCCGATGATGACGTGCGCGCCGTGGAAGCCCGTCGCCATGAAGAACGTCGAGCCGTAGATGTGCCCGGCGTAGCTGAAGGCGGCGTGCGCGTACTCGTAGGCCTGGAAGAAGGTGAAGGTGGCGCCCAGCAGCACGGTCAGGATGAGGCCAATGATCAGGCCGCGGCGGTTGTTGTGCAGCAGCGCGTGGTGTGCCCACGTCACCGTCACGCCCGAGGTCAGCAGGATCAGCGTGTTCAAGAGCGGGATGTGCCACGGATCGAAGGTGTGCTCGAACATGCCGGGCGTCGGAGCGCCGCTCGCCGGGATCGTCACGCCGGTGCCGTCGACGGGCTGCGGCGGCCAGTGGCCACCGGTGAGCTGGTCGCGGCTGACCATGCCGACGATATCAGTCGAATTCAGAAGATCGTGCACGCCAGCGGGGAACAGAGCCGCATCGAAATAGGCCCAGAACCAGGCGACGAAGAACATCACCTCCGAGGCGATGAAGAGGATCATGCCGTAGCGGAAGTGGAGCTGCACGACGGGAGTGTGGTCGCCCTCGACGCCCTCGCGGATCACGTCGCGCCACCACATGAAAGCGGTCGTCACCAGGCCGGCGACGCCGACGATGAACACCCACGGCCCGTGCGCGCCAAAGAGGCCCGCGCCGCCGCTCATGGAGCGCATCCAGATGACGAGCCCGATGGTCACGAACAGCACCGAGATCGACGCTGTGAGCGGCCATGGGCTCGGATTGACGAGATGGTAGTCGTGGTGCTTGGCGTGCGTCGCGGCCATTTCCTTAATCTCCCGAAGTCCCCGTTCGTGTTATCTGTCGCTCGATGTTTGCGTTGCTATGCCTGCTGCCGGAGTTTCATCCGCCGGCTCGCGTCCCGCTCGATGCCGTCTTGCCCGTCTTCTCCTGCGGCTTCTGCACTGGATAGAAGGTGTAGGACAGCGTCAGCTCGGAAACGTCCTTGGTGTCATCGTCCTCGGTCCAGTTCGGATCGATGTAAAACGAAACCGCCATGTCGACCGTCTGGCCAGGCTCGAGGCGCTGCTCGGTGAAGCAGAAGCACTGCACCTTGATGAAGTGCAGGCCCGCCGACTCGGGCGCCACGTTGAACACGGCCGTTCCCGTGACCGGCTTGTCGGAGGTGTTGGTCGCGCGGTAGAGGGCGAGCGTGTTCTCGCCGATCTTCACGTCCAGCCTCCGCTGCAGCGGCTCGAATTTCCACGGCAGTTCGGGCGAGACGTTGGCGTCGAAGCGTATCGTGACCGTGCGGTCGAGCACGGTATCTGAGGGCTTGGCCGCGCGCTGCGTGGTGCCCTGGTATCCGGTCGCCTGGCAGTAGAGGCGATAGAGCGGCACCGCTGCGTAGGACAGGCCGGCCATGGCAGCCACCATGGCGACGCAGGCGACGACGACGGTGCGGTCGCGCCGCTGCGCTCCCACCTTCTCACCGCCGTTGCCGTCCTCCGCCATCACTGAGCGTTGCTCCCGGTTACATGCCGTGGTTGAGGGCGTTGCCGCCCATGCGCACAATCGTCGCGATATAGAAGAGTGCCACCAGCGCGCCGAGCGCCAGCGCGATGGCGAGCGAGCGCATCCGCTGCCGCTTCAGGCGCTGCCGCTCCTCGTCTGCGTCGCTGTTCATGACGAGCGCCACCGTTGCGACCTCAAATGAGCCACAGCCGCGCCAGGTGCTCGACGAGCATCACGGCAAACAGCAGGAAGAGATAGAGGATCGAGAAACCGAACAGGTGGCGCGCCGCAGCGTCAGCCTCGCGCCCCTCGGTGATTTTGCGCACGCGCCAGGTGAGGTAGAGGAACGTCGCGCCAAGCCCGACTGCCGCGATCAGGTAGGCGACGCCGGCCATGCCGATGAACGAAGGCACCAGCGCCAGCACCACGAGCACGAGCGAGTAGAGCCAGATCTGGCGCCGCGTCTCCGCGGGGCCCGCCACCACCGGCAGCATCGGCACTCCGACGCGCTCGTAGTCGCGGCAGCGGTAGAGCGCGAGCGCCCAGAAGTGCGGCGGCGTCCACATGAAGATGATGAGGAACAGCAGCACGCTCTCGATGCTGACCGAACCCGTGACCGCGGCCCAGCCGATCATCGGGGGAAAGGCGCCGGCGGCGCCGCCGATGACGATGTT
>CAXMLT010000747.1:0-6340 GCA_964194245.1 uncultured Hyphomicrobium sp. | reverse complement strand
CGTCGCCCGCCTCGCGCACGATGATACCGACGGCATCGCTGCCGATCTCGATGATGTAGGCTTGTGAGGACATAGCTTCACCTGTCGCCGGCTCTGCCGGCTCCCTTGCGTTCAAATTTGCGATCGGATTGGAACGGCGGCTCAGGGGCCGCTTGCGTCGTGCTTCAACAACACGCGCAACAGGTACAGGCGGTTCCGGAGCGGAACGCTGGGTGACGCTTCTGCGTCGAGATTTTGAGTCGTTGAGCCATGCGGCTTCTCCTCGGAGCTGAAGCCGCGTCTTCAGTGCGGCCTCTTAGCGTTTGGTGTCGCGGCGCAAACTTGCTCTGCAAATCACCGCGGCCGACGACGAGCTCGCCGACGCATCCATAGAGCCTTGAGCGGTGTGAAGCGTCAAATAAGAATACATGCAAACGTTAGAACTGCTGGCCGGCACGCCATTGCACAATTCTGCATAAGCTAATCGGAATATCATTATTCAGCGGCGTGATTCCCCGTACTACGCTGGCCCCGATCGCCGGTTTTGCGCATCCGCGCCCGGCTACATCCCGCGGGCAGGGGCGGCCTCGCATGAACTTCCAGCAGCTTCGCATCATTCGCGAGACGGCTCGCTGCAACTTCAATTTGACCGAGGTGGCGAGCGCACTGCTCACCTCCCAGTCGGGCGTGAGCAAGCACGTCAAGGATCTCGAGGACGAGCTCGGCGTCGAGCTGTTCGTGCGCCGCGGCAAGCGCCTCCTGGGGTTAACGGAGGCCGGAAAGGAAGCGGTCGAGATCGTCGGCCGCATGCTGCTCGAAGCTGAGAACCTCGCGCAGATTGCCGGCCGCATGTCGAGCGGCGACCAGGGCATCCTCAAGATCGCAACCACGCATACGCAGGCGCGCTACACGCTGCCTCCCATCATCGCGAAGTTCAAGAAGGCATTCCCCAACGTGCGCCTTGTCCTGCACCAGGCGAGCCCCAAGGAGATCGCCTCCATCCTGCTCGATGGTGAGGCCGATATCGGCATCGCTACCGACGCACTCGAGGCCAATGTCGGGCTCATCCCCTTCCCCTGTTATACCTGGGAGCACGCGGTCGTCGTGCCGACGGGACACGAGCTCGAGAACGTCAGGCCGCTGACGCTGGAAGCCGTTGCCGAATGGCCGGTCATCACCTACGACGAAGGCCTCACGGGGCGCACGCGCATCGACGATGCGTTTGCCAGCGCCGGGCTTGCGCCCGAGATCGCCATGTCGGCGCTCGATGCCGACGTCATCAAGGCGTACGTCGAGCTCGAGCTCGGCGTCGGCATCATCGCCTCCATGGCGTTCGATCCCGAGCGCGACACCGGCTTGCGCATGCTCGACTGCGCGCACCTGTTTGCGAGCAGTTCCTCGAGCCTTGCGATCCGCCGCGGCCGCGTCCTGCGCGGCTATGTGTTCCGCTTCATCGAGCTGTGTTCGCCACAGCTCACCGAGAAGACGGTGCGGGGCGCCATGCAGACGAGCCCGTTCGCCGAGCGATAGGTTCGGCAACGTTCTGCGCGGAATGATGCATTCGGGATGCACTCGCCCAGCGGAAACCCTCGGTTCTCATGCCCGAGGCCTGATGAGAGCGATCGCTGCGAGCATCTTTCGCCGGGAAGAAAATCTGCTCGCGAAGCAAACACCGAAATGCGGCGGTCGCGTCGAAGCGCTTGCGCGACAAATCAATCTTCCGCGCACAAGGCTCGCGCTTTTGCGGGGGTCCATGCCCCCGCATGAAACCATATAAGCTCAGCAAATCTTCTTGGTTCGTGGTGAACGGGAGCGCCGCTACGTGTTCACCGTACCCTTTCATCGGGTGAGGTCACGAAACACAGAGGATGCTCGTTATGAAGATTGCATTTTCCCGCCGCGGCGCCATCGCGCTCGCCGTGGCAGCCGGCCTCGTCGGCGGCGCCCAGCTCGCCTACGCCGCCGAGACGACGCTGCTCAACGTCTCCTATGATCCGACCCGCGAACTCTATCAGGCCTACAACGAGGCCTTCACCAAGCACTGGAAAGAGAAGACCGGCGAGGACGTCAAGATCAACCAGTCGCACGGCGGCTCCGGCAAGCAGGCGCGCGCCATCATCGACGGTCTCGATGCCGACGTCGCCACGCTGGCTCTGGCCGGCGACATCGAAGCGCTGGTGAAGAAGGATCTCGTCAAGGCGGATTGGCAGAAGCGCCTGGCGGACAACTCCGCGCCCTATACGTCGACCATCGTCTTCCTCGTCCGCAAGGGCAATCCCAAGGGCATCAAGGACTGGGCCGATCTCGGTAAGGCCGGCGTCGAAGTCGTGACCCCGAACCCGAAGACCTCGGGCGGCGCGCGCTGGAACTATCTGGCGGCGTGGGGCTACGCGCTGAAGCAGCCGGGCGGCAGCGATGCCACCGCCAAGGACCTCGTCACCAAGATCTACAAGAACACCAAGGTGCTCGACTCGGGCGCGCGCGGTTCCACCACGACGTTCGTCGAGCGCGGACAGGGCGACGTCCTGATCGCGTGGGAGAACGAGGCCTATCTCTCGGTGAAGGAGCTCGGGCCCGACAAGTTCGAGATCGTCACGCCGACGATCTCGATCCTTGCAGAGCCGACCGTCGCCGTCGTCGACAAGAACGTCGACAAGAAGGGCACGCGCAAGATCGCCGAAGAGTACCTCGCCTACCTCTACTCGCCGGAAGCGCAAGAGATTGCGGCCAAGAACTATTACCGGCCGCGTGATGCCAAGGTCGCCGAGAAGTACAAGGCCAACTTCGGCAACGTGAAGCTGTTCACCATCGACGAAGTGTTCGGCGGCTGGGGTAAGGCCCAGAAGACCCACTTCGACGACGGCGGCACGTTCGACCAGATCTACCAGCCAGCAAGCAAGAGCTGACGATCGGACACGCGGCTCTCGGGGAGTGCGGCTAGCGCTTCCCGAGGGTCCCGGTCGGCAGCCCCGCGGCAAGCCCGCACCTACGCCCACTTGCCGCGGGGCAATCTTGAAGCAGGCCACGAACGGTCTGTGTCGTCTCCCCCCGGAGGATCCGGGGGACGTACTGGGGGAAGACGGCGCAACCGGGCTCTCGTTTCAGAGCCGAAGACCAGCGAAGCGAGGTTTCCGAGGTTCCCATGGATACGACCTTCATCGTCCCCGGACTTCACGGCAGCGGCCACGACCACTGGCAGACGTGGTTTGAGCGCCAGATCCCCGATTGCATTCGCGTCATGCAGAGCGACTGGAGCGAGCCCGATCTGCCGAAGTGGTCGGCAAAGCTACGCCGCGAGTTGAGCCGCGCGCCGGGCCGCGTCTACGTGGTGGCGCACAGCTTCGGGTGCCTTGCCGCCGTGCAGGCTGCCTTCGACTACCGCGAGAGCATCGACGGACTGATGCTGGTCGCGCCCGCCGACCCCGCGCGGTTCGGCTTGAGCGCGGCGATCCCCGAGCGCCCGCTCGGCGTGCCCTCCGTCGTCATCGCCAGCACCAACGATCCGTGGATGTCGTTCGCCGGGGCATTGGAGTGGTCACAGGTGTGGGGCGCCGAGCTGATCAATCTTGGCCCTGCCGGACACATCAATCCGCAGTCGGGCTACGGGCCTTGGCCGCGCGGACTTTCGATCTTGCAGGAGCTGCATCGGGAGCAACTCGAGTTCGTGCCCGAGCACGTGCGCAGCGACGAGATCTATCACCAGCTGGGGGAATTCTGATGCGCCCGAGTGCACGCACAGTTGCTCGCGCGCACCGTCGTGAGACTATTCTCATGAAGCTATCGGAAGGAGGATTGACGTGGAGGCCTGATGGCTAAAAATCGAAATATATCAATCTGTTATAGTGGATTATTTCCAACATAGCAGACGTTTCTCGCGGCGTGTCTCAGTGGGGTTCGCAAGTCAGTTCCCAGTGCGTTTCGTCGATCAGTCAGTAGCGTTTGTAGAGTGGGAGTTAAGTGGATGTACGGGGGAATCTGGGGAAGGACCAACCTTGCGTTGGTCCTTGGAGTTGTCGGTCTTTTCGCAGCAACGCCGGCCTCGTCGGCAATCTCGGGGGAGATTGCTGCGCCGACCTAGAGGAGCGCGTCGCCGAGCTCGAGGCGACCACGGCGCGCAAGGGCAACCGCAAGGTCAGCCTGACGGTGTCGGGATGGGTCAACGAGTCCGTTGTGTGGTGGGACGACGGGACGGAGAAGAACGTCTACGTCGGCACCAACTCCGTCGAGCAGTCGCGTTTCCGTTTCGTCGGTGAGGCGAAGATCGACAAGGAATGGTCGGCCGGCTACATCCTTGAGATCGGCGTTCAGGGCCATCCGGCGAACCAGTGGAACCAGAACTCGCCAAACTCTGCAAACCTCAACCCCAGCAACCAGGACAATGCGCTCGTGGTGCGTAAGAGCAATTGGTACATCAAGAGCAAGACATACGGACAGATTGCCGTAGGCCAGAACGGCACGGCTACGTACCACCTGCTCGACGACGCGGATCCGCTGCTCACGCGCAATGTCAACGATGCGGAAGGCGCGGCGATCTTCCTGTCGCAGTTCTTTCTGCGGAGCGGCGGACGGTTCATACAAGCCGGGGATGGGTTCCCGCTGAGGTGGACGGACGCCTTGCGCGGCTTCAACAATTCAACTCCCGGCGACAGCGGCCGACGCAATGTCGTGCGCTACGACACCCCGACGTTTCATGGCTTTACTGGCATTGTGGCATGGGGCGAGGACGACCTCTGGGATGCGGCACTGACCTTTAAGGACGACATCGGCGACTTCCTCATCTCGGCCCGAGGAGGTTACGGCGAAAGCACCGATCCAGGCATCCAGAATGGCACTGCGAACCCCGTGCCCACGGACGCGCCGACCTCCTACGTGTCTGGAGGCTCCACGTGCATTTCCTCAAGCACGACGAGCGCCTCGATTGGGCACTTTGAGTGCAAATGGGGCGGTGCCGCCGCCACTATCCAACACAAGCCAAGCGGCCTGTTCCTCTACGGCGGCTGGGGCTGGCAGAGCGTCCATGTCGACGATAACGCACAGACGACAACGCGGCTCGCCGGGCAGAACGACAGCACGGTTTGGTTCCTTCAACCCGGCATCGAGAGGAAATTCTTCTCGCTCGGTAAGACCAACGTCTTCGCCGAGTACCGCCACGACGACGCCGGCGCAAACCCGGGTAAGACTGTTGGCGCCAGCATCAATTTCTGGCAGGCAGGCGTCGTGCAAAACATCGAGGCGGCCGACGCGTCGCTCTACTTGGTCTACGAGCATGCGGACGGCTACATCCTCGGCAATACTCAGACGCAAGGCACCCCGCCGGTGGGTTTTGCACCAAAGGGGAGAACATCTCGACGCGTTCCAGACCGTCATCGCGGGCACGAAGATCAACTTCTGAGCTAGAAAGACTCTGTAGAAGATCAAAGGGAGAGCCGCACAGCGCGGCTCTCTTTTTCGTTGCAGCGACCGCTCGTCGGGAGGGCTGCGATCCGCTGCAAGCAACGCGCGTCATAAGCTTAGCAGTTTTTCTGAGTTCCGCCGGAACGGCGGCATCGTTAACGTCGCGTCGCAATCGGCACTCTCATCTTGCGGCGGCGCCATTGAGCTGGTCGGCAGACATCGCGATGTCGAAGCGGGGAAAGGCTCAGGGGGCGCGCTCACCGGCGCGCACACGCTCCCCTCTCGATCCGTCCGCTGCGCTCCTCTCCGTCATCGCCGCCAACCTGAAGCGTCTGCGCACGCGGCAGCCATTCGCTCGAGCGTCTCGCCAACCTTGCCGGCGTCAGCCGCGCCATGCTGAGCCAGATCGAGACTGGCAAGAGCGTGCCGACGATCAGCCTTCTGTTGAAGGTTGCGAACGCGCTTGGCGTGCCGATAGCGAACTTGCTCGTCACGCCCGCCTCGCGCGCCACCGCCGTGCTGCCGCGGGCGCGCGCGAAGATCCTGACCTCGAGCGCCGGGCGCTTCTCCTCACGCGCGCTGTTCCCGCTCGACGCCAACCGGCGCGCTGAGTTCTACGAGGTGCGGCTGTCGGGCCAGCACCGCGAGCTCATCGAGCCGCGTGCCGCCGGCGCGCGCGAGAACCTGGTCGTCGTCCAGGGGCGCCTCGAGCTTACCGTTGGGGGCGAGCAGCCGATTGTGCTGCCCGCGGGCGACGCGGCCGCGTTCCATGCCGACGTGCCGCGCAGCTTCCGCAACCTCGACGGCGAGGACACCGTCGTCCATGTCGTGGTGACGTACGTCGAGCCCGTCGGCCAGGGCTCGCCCGGTGTATTCTCCGGCGAGTGAAGCGACGGCCATGCAATTCGCCTCACTTCACCTCTCTCGTCATGGCGGAGCGTCATGGCGGAGCCATGCTTCGCATGGA
>CAXMLT010000746.1:0-2749 GCA_964194245.1 uncultured Hyphomicrobium sp. | reverse complement strand
TCATGAAAAAGCTCAAGGCGAAAAATCGTACGGAGGTGGCCTACATTACGAACCAGCTCGACGTTGGACTTGCGACTCGAAACGATACAATGACCCTGTAGCCCGTGCTTAAGTCAACTCGTGCGCGGCCTCCCCCTTCAGGCCAGCGCTTTCGCCCGGCTCCTCGCCTACGCCCCGACGTCTCCCTCGGCTCGCCGCACTCCCCCTCGAAAGCGAGGAGCCGGGCCTACTGGCGTGACCTCACACGGGAGAAAATCGAGGACGCTCCTCGTCCCGGAAGAGCTTCTGCGGCTGGTCGCTGTAGCCGAGTTTCAATCTCGTCGAGACGCTCTGCGACACGACTTTCAAGCGCAGGCAGAAGACGATCGGTAATCGCTGCACGGACCAGATCTGGGAGTTGGCTCAGGGCCATCGCTCCCTTCTGGCGATTGTCGATCTCCGCCCGAAAGCGCGACAATGCGCTTATAACCGGATCAGGAGGCCGCGAATTCATCAGGGTGGCGAGAAGGTGGCGGAGCCCGATCTTTCGATCGCCTTCCCCAGTTGCAAGAGCCGCAGCTTCATACAGCAGCCGTCGCAGATTTTCTGAAGGAGCAAACGCTTCCGCGATATCTATCCGCTCCTGACTTGAGGTTCGAGCACACCGCGCGGCGAGCTCATGGCGCAAACCAACTACATCGTCGGAAGCCAACTTGAGAACTTCGGCACCCGCTTTAGTGTAGGCCGCCCCGAGAAGAAGATGATCGACCTCGATGCAATCGGCGCGGAAGCCTTTCGCGAAGGCGCATGATTTGGAGATTTCTGTCAAGGGCGAAGCTGTGCCCAGCGGGCTCATCGAAAGTCCGCAACCATGCCAATGCAACCATTGGCGGGAACGTCCCCGCTTGCTCAATTCCAAAACGCTGCCCCTACAACTCGCATCCGCTCCGCGCGTAGCCGCAACCGTGCCGCCGCCTGGGAGTACGACCTCGCGCAATGGCGGCAGTTTCAGCTCGCGCACGCGCCGGAGCGTGCAGAGGCAACTGAGGCCGAGTACCAGCGACTTCTCGCCGGCGGCCCCGACTTCACGGCCTATCATGTCGGCAGCGCCTTCGTAGACCCGCCCATGCATGACATCACGCGCGAGGACCGCATTCGCGCGCTCGCCGCGTTCGACGCCATCCGCGCCGGCCTCTATCGCTGCCGCGCGGCGCGCGGGCAGGCGGTCTCGCAGAACTACCGCCACGTCCTCGGCGTGCTGCTCAGCTACGCGGTGAAGCGCAAGCGCGTGTTCCCGAGCCTCGAGACAATCGCGGCAGCTGCGATGGTCTCGCGCTCGACGGTGCTGCGGGCGTTGGCGTGGCTGAAGTTGTTCGGGCTCGTGGACCGCATCCGCCGCCTGACGCGCACGCGCACGCCCCTTGGCACCGTGCAGACGCGCCAGACGAGCAACGCCTATCGCCTCAATATCCGCCTCGCGGGGCTGAGCGCGCTCGCCCTGAGCGTCTTTCGCGGGGGGCCGAGTGTCACAACTCGACTGCATCATCTAAACCAGGGGGTTTTCAATGAAGAAGGGCAGGGGAAGAGGGGTGATCCCCGCCTGCCCGGCCTCGCGGGCGGCCGTGAGGGTGGGTACCCAGGACGGTGATTTGGAAAGTGGCCGGGGGGTCAGACGGGCTCTAGGGCCGGGGCCCACGGAGGGCGAGGGGGTTCCTGGGGGCAGTGACGCGCTATAGCGCGTTAGCCGCCCTGAAAGGCCCGTATTTGATGATGGATGGCGGCGTTCAGCGCGGAACTCACGTTCTCAAGGCAAACATTCATGCCCGGAATCAGCGCCTGATCGAACGCGGCCTTATAGAAATAACTGACGCCCTGGATACGGGGATCGGTCTTGGTAGCTGACGATACAAACGTGATCGCAATGCGCCGCGTGTGGTCGATCTCGGCAAAGGCGTTGATCGGAGCCGCGCCGAGATATTCTCCCGGCGGCACTGTGATTTGCAGCAAAACGTCTTGGCGACCAATCAGCCGCGCTAGCTGATCACTGCGGTCCGCGAGCGCCTGCCCGAGGACTGGTCCCCATGTTTGCGAGGCCGTCGCAGTCAAGGTTCGTATTTGAGACTGGGCCGTGGCGAGCGCCGCTTCGTCGATATGGAACGCGGCCTCAGCCGTTTGCATCTGAGCCATTGAAACGATCTGA
Organism: uncultured Hyphomicrobium sp.; assembly: GCA_964194245.1. Taxonomy (GTDB): domain Bacteria; phylum Pseudomonadota; class Alphaproteobacteria; order Rhizobiales; family Hyphomicrobiaceae; genus Hyphomicrobium_A. The sequence continues at coordinate 570 of CAXMLT010000746.1, read as the reverse complement.
CCGTTCTTATGCAGTGATACCGCACGATCGAAAGCGGGTTTCGTGGCGGCGACCTTAGCTTCCGCGCTAAGTAGCTGCGCCTGAGCGCTGGACATGCTGTGGGCCAGATCGATAAGGCTCTGTAGGTCCAGTACCGTGCCGTACGCCCGGACCTGCTGACGTTGGCTCGCTGCCGGCATGATCGCGAGTTCTAGCCCGCTCGCGCGGAGTGTGGCTGCGTCAAGTGTGATGGTAGGGTCATTGTTGATGCGAGACAGGCGCTGCGGAGCCTTCACCGGCCGCTCGCGCTCCGCTTCCGTGCCACGCTCGGCCTGGCCTACCGAGAAGCCCCACACAGCGCCGCCGGCGATCGCTGCAATGGCAACCCCAATCAGCAGCCGCGTTCCCATCAGCTTCAGAGGCGCCCGAAGTGGTGGTTTCGTTATGGTCAAAGCTTGCGCCTCAAAGCGACCTCAAACATGCCCATCGGTCCTCAATTGGCGAAGGCCACGCGAAGATAGCGCCGCAATTGTTTGTGCCGCGCCACGAACAACGCCGCCGCCAATATAACGTCTGTCTCTTATACACATC
>CAXMLT010000745.1:0-3987 GCA_964194245.1 uncultured Hyphomicrobium sp. | reverse complement strand
CCCGCCGGCACGATACGCGTGGCGAAGCCTTCCGGATACATCTCTGCGGGCGAGGGCGCCCACACGAGGTGGCAAGGCTCGGGGGCGAGCCTCGAAAGGTCTGCGGCCTCGTCCCGGGGGTAGCGCGCAAGGTCCTCGTGGGGCGCGAACTGCGCGGGGTTGACAAAGATCGAGACGACCGTGGCTTCGGCGCGCGTGGCGGCTCGGCGTGCGAGCGCCACGTGGCCGGCGTGCAGCGCACCCATGGTAGGGACAAGCGCCACGCGCCGCCCCTCCCGCCGCCAGCGGGCGACGACGTGGCGCAGCTCGGCAACAGTGCGGACGACTTCCGGCTGGGCGCTCGCCACGGTGCAGCTTCTTTCGGCTCAATTCGGGCGCGAAGGTCATCCAGCACATGCCCCGCGTCAAGGGTGGGCAGGCCAGCCGCTGGGGGAAGCGCGGCCTTTGCCGATTTGCTAGCATCCCCATATCGAATCAGGAGCGAGGACAGCATGGGCGCAGTGAAGATGGCTGAGCCGAGCGGCGGGTTGCGCGATAAGGCGCAGCCGCTGCCGCCGCGCGACGAGATCGCGGCCCACCATTTGATCGACGAGACGCGTCTTCTGGACCGCCTGCTCGAGCGTGCTGTGTTCAGCGAGGATGAGCGCCGCCGCTCCGCCGATGTCGCCCGCAGGCTCGTCCACTCCGCCCGCGCCAGCCAGGAGAAGCACTCCGGCGTCGACGCCTTCATGCGCGAGTACGGGCTGTCGAGCGAAGAGGGCGTCATCCTGATGTGCATCGCGGAGGCGCTGTTGCGCATCCCCGACAGCGAGACGGCGGACGAGCTCATCGCCGAGAAGATCGCCGGCGGCGATTGGCACCGCCACCTCGGGCACTCCGACAGCCTGTTCGTCAATGCTTCGACCTGGGCGCTGCTGCTCACCGGCCGCGTCGTCAAGTTGAGGTCGGCCAGCGGGGCGAACCCGCTCGACGCCATCAAGCGGCTCGTTGCGCGCTCGGGCGAGCCGGTCATCCGCCAGGCCGTGCGCCAGGCGGTGAAGGTGCTGGGCGACCAGTTCGTGCTCGGGCGCAACATCAAGGAAGCGCTCGTGCGCGCCCAGCCGTACGAGGACAAGGGATACCTGTTCTCCTACGACATGCTGGGCGAAGGCGCGCGCACGCAGAAGGATGCCGACGCCTACTTCGAGCGCTACATGGCCGCGATCGACGCCATCGGCAATGTGGCAGGGCCGTTCGCCACCATGCACGTCGACGCGCTCTATCGGCGCCCCGGGATGTCGGTGAAGCTGTCGGCGCTGCACCCGCGTTTCGAGCCGGGCAAGGAGCACCGCCACGACGAGGAGCTGACGCCGAGGCTCCTCAGCCTGGCGCGCGCCGCGCGCTCGCGCGGGCTGTCAATCACGATCGATGCGGAGGAGCAGGACCGCCTCGACCCCACCCTGCACCATTTCGCTGCCCTCTTTACCGATCCGGCGCTCGACGGCTGGAACGGCCTCGGCCTCGCCGTGCAGGCCTACGGCAAACGCGCCGTCCCCGTGCTGCGCTGGCTGCGGCGCCTCTCCGAGCGCTCCGGCAAGCGCATCCCCGTCCGCCTCGTCAAGGGCGCCTACTGGGACAGCGAGATCAAATGGGCGCAGGAGCGCGCGCTCGCCGACTACCCCGTGTTCACGCGCAAGCTCAACACAGACGTATCCTACCTCGCGTGCGTGCGACTGCTGCTCAGCGATCCCAAGGCCTTCTATCCGCAGATTGCGACCCACAACGCACACGCGCTTGCCGCCGCGCACGTCGCCGGGGGGCCCGCCGTGTTCGAGTTCCAGCGGCTGCACGGTATGGGCGAAGCGCTCTATGAGGGCGTGATCGGCGATGCGGGCATCGGGCGTCCGTGCCGCATCTACGCCCCGGTCGGGGGGCACGAGGAGCTGCTCGCTTATCTCGTGCGCCGGCTCCTGGAGAACGGCGCCAATACGTCCTTCGTCAACCGGCTCGCCGACGACGAGGCGCCCGTTGCCGAAATCATCCGCGACCCGGTCGAGATCGCCGAGCGCGAGCGCGCTGCTGCGGCGGCGCCTACGCATGTGATCCCGGGTCCGCGCGAGATCTATCTGCCGCGCAAGTCCGCATCGGGCCTGGCGCTGACCGAGGCCGGCGTGCGCACCGAGCTGCTCGGCGCAATGGCCGTGGCGTTGGACGAGACCTTCGAGGTCGGGCCGATCATCGCCGGGCAGACGACGGCCGGCGGCAATTCGGCGAGCCTCCTCACCTGCCCACACGACCGGCGCGAGCGTATCGGCACGGTGCGCATCACCACGCCCGCGCAGGCCGACACCGCCATCGAAAGCGCCACTAAGGCGCAGCACGCCTGGAATGCTCGGGGCGGCGTGGCGCGTGCGCAGATACTCGAAACCGCGGCGGACCTCTTCGAGCGCGACCGCGCCAAGCTCATGGCCGTGATCGTGCGCGAGGCCGGCAAGACGCTCGAGGGCGCGCTGGGCGACGTGCGCGAGGCGGTCGACTACCTGCGCTATTACGCGAGCGAGGCGCGCCGTCTGTTCGGCGCACCCGTGCAGCTCCCGGGCCCCACGGGCGAGCGCAACACGCTGACGCTCAACGGCCGCGGCGTATTCGCCTGCATCTCGCCGTGGAACTTCCCGCTTGCGATCTTCACCGGCCAGGTCGCGGCTGCGCTTGCCGCGGGCAACGCAGTGCTGGCGAAGCCCGCCGAACAGACGCCGATCACCGCCTTTCTGGCGACGCGCCTCCTGCACGAGGCGGGAGTGCCGAAAGACGTCCTCCACCTCCTCACGGGGAGCGGCCGGCTGGGCGAGGCCCTCATCAAAGACGTGCGCGTGCGCGGCGTCTCCTTCACCGGCTCGAACGACACCGCCTGGATCATCCAGCGGGCGCTGGCAGAACGCCGCGAGGCGATCATGCCCTTCATCGCCGAGACCGGCGGCATCAATGCCATGATCGCGGATTCGAGCGCGGTGCCCGAGCAGGTCGTGCGCGATTGCGTGCGTTCTGCGTTTGACAGCGCGGGCCAGCGCTGCTCGGCTGCGCGGGTGCTGTTCGTGCAGGAGGACAGCGCCGACAAGACCATCGACATGTTGGTCGGCGCCGTCGAGACGCTCGATATCGGCGATCCCTTCGACTATGCAACCGACATCGGCCCCGTGATCGACGAGGAATCGCAGGATCGCCTCGAGGGCCATAAGATCCGCATGCAGCGCGAGGCGCGCGAGCTCGTCGACCTCATGTTGCCCGAGCACTGCCGCGCGGGAAGCTACGTCACGCCAGCGGTTTACGAGGTCGATGCCTCGACCGCACTCGAGCGCGAGGTGTTCGGGCCCATCCTGCACGTCGTACGCTATCAGCGCGGCCATCTCGACAAGGTGATCTCGATGCTCAACGCCTCGGGCTTTGGCCTCACGTTGGGTCTGCACAGCCGCATCGAGACGGTGGCCGATTACGTCGCGAGCCACGCGCGCGTCGGCAACCTCTACGTTAACCGCAACCAGATCGGCGCCGTCGTCGGGGCGCAGCCGTTCGGCGGCGAAGGGCTGTCGGGGACGGGTCCGAAGGCCGGCGGCCCGCATACGCTTGCCGCCTATGCGCTGGAGCGGGTGCGTACGACCGACATCACGGCGACCGGTGGCAACCTCCAGCTTCTTTCCGGCGCGGTCACCGAAAGCTAAGCTACTCCGACTAATCCGGGGCAATATTGCCGTCGGCGCTGCTTCCCGCCATCTTGGAAGGAAACCAGCGCATCCGGATGCCGCCGATGACCCCGCGCAAGCCTACCGCCGCACCGCCTGTCTCCCCCTCGCCATCGCGGGCGGAGAAGGTGCCGGTTGCGGCGGAGAAGCCGGCACAGCCGCCGGCGCCCGCGACATCCGACACCGAGGTGGCCGCCTTCATCGCCAAGATGAAGTCGCTCGCTCCCTCTCGAAGCGCCGATCGCGGCCGGCTCATCTTCGCCATGGACGC
>CAXMLT010000744.1:0-8236 GCA_964194245.1 uncultured Hyphomicrobium sp. | reverse complement strand
GGGGGCAACCGAGGTTCATGCGGGGGGTTGGATCTCTGGCTCTTGATGCCTAGCGCCACTGCTTTTCTCAGGTTTGGAGAGCGTCCCGGACGCAATTCGTGGGGGCGGCGGTACGAGGCGTTCCGAGCCGAAAGCGCAAGGGCAGCCAATGGCTTACGGGATCGCGGAATGCCGAATTCCCTTGCATTCTGGCACGGCACCTGTCAGGCGACCTTGAGGTCGCCTAACATGTGGCACGATTGCAGGTGCAAGCGCAGATGCAACACGTGGCCCGAACAACACACAACCGGTTTCCGGATAGCACCATGAAGGCCCCCGCGCTCGCCTACTTGAGAACGAGCAGCGCCGCGAACGTCGGCGCCGAGAAAGATAGCGGCAAGCGCCAGCGAGCCGCGATTGAAGCGCACGCCAGGAGCGCCGGCTTCGAGCTGATCGGCGAGTTTTATGATGAGGCCGTATCGGGGGCCGACAAGATCGAAGACCGCCCCGGGTTTGCGGCGCTGTTGGATCGCATCGACAGCAACGGCGTGCGGACCATCCTCATTGAAGACCAGAGCCGGTTCGCCCGCGACATGAGCGCCTACGTGCTCGGGCTCGCACTGTTGCGCGGTCGCGGCGTGAAGCTGCTGACGGCCAACGGCTCGAACCTAACCGACGACACCGACGAGATGACCGAAGCGATGCTCAACGTCGCGGCTGTGTTCGCGCAGCTCGAAAAGAAGCGTCTCGTAAAAAAGCTGCGTGCCGCCCGCGAGCGCAGCGGCAGGCTTGGCGGCCGACAGTCGCTCGCTGCAGTTAACCCCGACCTCGCCAAACGTGCCGCCAAGCTGCGCGGCCAGGGCCTGACGCTCAGAGCCATTGGCGAGCAGCTGGCAGACGGGGGAAAGGCGCTTCATCCGGCAACCGTGCGCTCGTTAGTGGCCGGTCCGCAGAAGCGGGCGAAGAGGAAACGGCACGTGAAGCGCAAGGCCGCTAAATCGATCGTCTGAGCCCGAGACGCCCGGCGCCTGTTTCCCCGCCGGAAGGCCGCGCCGGCCGGGCCGCACGGCGTCGGTAACTCGGTGGCGGCCGATTACCTCGACCTTCGCGTTCCGAGATGTCCGAGATTGGCGCTGAGGCTTCGCCGCCCATTGGGATTACTCCGAGCACTGCGGTTTGCTCGCCGCTTCTCAGCCAACAGCTCCCTGGCCAGCCTGAGTTCGCGCTCAGCATCCCGCGTGCGCGCCGCGAGCAGCGAGAGATACCGCTGAGGGCATGCCTCGGAAACGTGCAGACTGCAATGCGGTTGCGCTTCAGCGGCCATTAGGACCTTCGCCAACCGCGACAGACACTTATACCAAAGTGTCACTATGAAATAGCCGCCCGTTTCGTTATCACCCCACCACGCTGCGTTTCCCCGTCCCTCGTGGAAATTGCCCGTTGCGGGCTTAGTGGCGTTGTAGGACGCTGTTTCCTCCCCCGGAGCAGCGTCCTTTTCGTTTCAATCGCGCCCGCTCGGCCAGCTACCGGCGACGGGAACCATTCGGCGGGCACGTTGTTCCCAGCGATGGCCATCTCCCCTGACTTGCTAAAGCTCGTGGCGACCGTGTTACAGGCGGCGGCCGAAGAGAGCGGCGCGCCAATTTCGGAACTTCACCTTGCCCGCCTTGCGATGGTCCCTCGGATCATGAGCGCCATCGACGCAGGCGAGCGCGACCCTGAACGTCTGAAGCGCGCAGCACTCAGCCGCTTAAGCGCGCAAAGGGGAAACGGCACGTGAGGCGCGGGCGTTGGAACCATTCGGCCACATGCGAGTTTTGGAGGTGCATCGTGCCCTCGATGCTGGGCGGGCGCTGATCTTCCCGCAAACCTCAGTGCTCGTCGGCCCAGCGGCCCCCACCGCCGGGCCATTTCTTTTGCCCGCCGCCCTTGTCCATCACCCGGAACGACGCGCTCGCCGTCTGTCGCTTTCCTAGGCCGGCGTAAATCAGGTAAGGGTCAAAGCATGGAACCTGTCGACGCCGCTCTTGCCCTGCTTCAGCTCGTGAACGACTACCGCTGCGCGATCTACGCAGAGTTGTGCAGCTCATCTCGCCTTCCGTCCCGGGAAGCTCGACCGTCGCAAGCTCGAAGTCGAACAGCGCAACGCCATCTTCGCCGTCTTTGACCTTCTCGACCCGCAGCGTGCGCCGTGAGCCGTTGCGGTCGATCCGAAGAATAAAGTCGAGGCCGGCAGGCTGAGCCGAGGCGCCACGGAAGCCGCCTTGCTTGTTCGGATGATAGAGCGTCAGTACCGCAGCACCCGTTCGCCGCTGTATCTCGCCAGCTCGTTTTTCGAGGTAGGCCATCGCCTCGCACGTAGTGTTTTCGTCGTCGCCCGCTATTGCTCGCGCGTACGTATCGATGATGACCAGCCCGACCGGCTGCCCGCATTTCGCCTCAAGCTCTTTTGCTGAGGCGATCACTTCGGCAATCCCTTCCTCGCCGGCCTTGCCTTTCGCCAACAGTACGTGAGCCCGTTGGATCGCGAACCAGTCGCCAGGATCGCCGTGCTTCAGCTCAGCAGCCTTCGTTCGCTTCCTAAAGCCGTCTCGACCTTCAAGCGGCAGATACAGCACCGGCGCCCGTGTCACTCGTTTGCCGTGCCACTCTTTGCCGAGTGCAACGTGAAAGCTGAGGTCGCAGCCGAGGAAGCTCTTGCCCGTGCCGGGATGACCATAAAGGCCGCCCACGTCACCGGGCATAGTGAGCCCTTCGACAAGAGCCAGCTTCCGGCGCTTTGCAATTTCTGCAAGCGAGATGTCACGGCAAAACTCGAGCCGGCTCTTCACTCCAATGTCGGCAAACTCTTCATCAGCTGAAGCTCGCTCACGAGCGTCGAGGCCGACGTGAAACAAGTCGCGCGGCGTCACGGTGCCTCGATCAACAGCGTCGACCAAGCGCTCCCATTTGCCGCGGACGTTCTCTTCGCCGAACTCTTCTCCCCGGCTGAGCATCGACCCGGCCGAGCAGAGCTTGTCGAAAACGTCCTCTTCAAACTCGTGATCGTCGACGCCGGTGTCGCGCAAGCCGTAGACGAGAGAGACACAGATCGTCGCCGCTTTCTGCAGATCGTTGTCTCGGTGGCCCTGTGCCGCTTCCGTTACGAGCTTCTCAAGTTCGGCCTCAACAGCGGTGTTGACGTATCTCACGAGTGCGGCCTTCCGAGCATCCGAGAGTTCCCCCGCCGGCCCGCTCCGAGCCGATGCCGGCTTGAGCAGCTCGCGGGCCTTTTCGGCCCAACGTTGGGGCGGCAGATCGCCGAAGTCGGCAGCGCACAAGATGCCGCGAGCAGCTAACCGCTCGCGTTGGTTCTTATTGAACATGCCGAGAAAGAGAAGCCACTTGGGTGGATCGGCCAGCGTGTCAAAGTCATCGTCGAGCTGCCGGTAAATCTTGCCATTGGCCCGCATGCTACCCGGGGCGAGCACTTGCCCGCCGTTGCCGCGTATGTCGATGCCCGGCAGAATGTCGCCTGCGCGATTGAAGAGACGCACGCCAGCCGGGTTGCGGAAGTTGATGTGTCGCCCGCCGCTCGGCGTTTCGACGCGCATCGTCGCCGGCAACTTGCCGTGCGTCTCTTCGAGTTGATGCAGTGACCCGAAGCTCCGCACCCTTGTCAACATCAAGCGTGAAAAACCGGCTTTGCTCGCCGGTGCAAAGACCAACGGCGGCATTCGGGAACTGGCGATGCCACTCTTGGATTTGCTCGCACGAGTTCTCTTTGATTTGCGTCCAGCGTTTGATCAGAGGTCGCTTGGTCAGCGGCGAAACAGGGATGACGGTGAGGTTCCAGGCCATGAAGTAGGCACCGGCCAGCCCTTCAAAGTCGTTCGCCTTGGTTGCGGTCGCGCTCATCGTGCCGCCCTCCGCTTAGCCGCGCGGCAACGCTCGCACTCACCACACTCGTCGTAGGGGAGGCCGTGAACCGGGCAGACGTAAAGGGCTATAAACTCGTCGAGCGGGTCAACGCCATTGTTGGCGTGCTTGGGTGGTTCCATTGGTCGTGCTTTCCTGTCCGGTTATGGCCGGGGATGGCGGCTGGGACTGAGGAAAGCGAACAATGAACGGGGGATAGGGCTTGACAAAGAGCCCCGAAAGCTCCAAATAATGCGCAGAGGTTTGGCCGCCTGTTTCCATTGTTCGTCCTCAATCAAAGAACCCGCACGCCGGAAGCGCGCGGGTTCTTCGTATTTGGGATCACTGTTGCTTGTCGTCAAGCAAATTCGCCGACCGGAAGCCGAATATATTTCAGCCAGTTAGGGCCGGAAGATCAGTCGTCAACACTCAAATGCAGTGATGACAAAACACAAATTGAGAACGCAATCCCCAGGGAAATTGGCATTCTTTTTTGGTCGCTTTCTACGCCTAGTAGGCAGTTCAAAATAACCGGTGCGAGATAGCCTGCGAGATAGGTCGTTCGATCACGATAGAAACCGGCCCCAGGCACAACACCGACCAATCGGTGTCGGGCAGCCATTTGAACTAAACCGGGGCGGCCCAATCGACTTCGAGGGATATGCGCGGCAACAGCGTCGTGACGTGCGAGTGTGCAGCGAGTGCGGTGAGCATGTGAGCGATCTCCTGTGAGACAAGTTGAAGACCGGCTCATAGTGCGCTGATTTGTGTGAAGAAACAACGTACACGGATTAGAGCAACGGTGCGTTGCCAACAGCGTTGCGATTTTGACGACGCGATCAGGTCTTGGGTGTTTCCGGAGCGTCGATGATGGCTTTGACAATCGACATGCGCCCGCCTGCAGCCGCTTGTTTTACCATCTCGTCCAGTATCGCAATCTCACCGTACGTCAGAAGTTCGTACCTCTAGTCGAAGTGCTCCCGCGCGAGCGCGAGCTTCAACAGGTGCGCCGTCATTCCTTCGACAGAGCGCGCAACGCTCAGCAGCTCTTCGCTCATATCACTCGCTCCCCTCTACTCGCGCGGTGGAAGGCCCGGCACGCCTGATTGCTGCTCGCAGAGCATCTTCACCCCGCGCGCATACTTTGGCTCTAGCTGCCCTATTGCATCAATGGTGTGGGCGCCGGCAGCAACGCACGACGCTTCGTCGCCGAACTCTTGCATCGCAACGTTGACCGGAACTGTGATCGTCGCCGACGGATCGAATGTCAGAATTATGAGCACCCAATGCATGCGCGTCTCCCTCTAACTGCTGGCCACGACAGCGCTACGCGAGCAGCCCCTTCACGTGGCCGTCCCATTTCTCGAACGCTGCGCGCCGCTCGGTCATGTAAGCGTGGCGATTGTAAACCGCGGCAATGGCTGACTGCGCCCCGCTTTTGTGATTGAGCGCGCGGTCGGCGACAAGGTGATCGACGCCAAGCCGGGGCAGCCCGCTGGTCACGGTGCGTCTCAGGTCGCGCAGTTGCCACGGTGCCAAAGGCTTACCGTGTAGCCGAGCGATTGCCTCGTCGAGCTGTCTCTTGGCTTTCGATGCGGACGCGGCGATGGGCTTCTTACCTTTAACCGTGAAGAGCATCCCGTTGAGGCGCGGTCGCGAAGACACGATCTGCCACGCCAGCCCGACGAGGGGAACCTGATGCGCTCGCTTGTTCTTGGTTCTCGGTCCCGGAATTGTCCACACGTCGCCCGACAGCTCCGCTTCGCGCATGCCACCAACTTCATTCGGGCGCTGGCCAAGTAGCATCAGCGTGCGAACGAGGTCGCCGTAAACCGGCGGCACGTCACCCGCGGCAGCCCATATGACGCGCAGCTCGAAGTCCTCAAGAACGCGGTCGCGCGCCTCTTCCTTCGCCGGTCGCCTGACGTGCGCCGCAGGGCTCGACGGGAGAATGTCGCGTTCTACGCACCAATTGAAGAGCACCTTGAGCGCGGCAAGGTGCCTGTTGGCTGCGACGCGTCCGCTGTGCGTGCGTACGTCGTCAATCAGCTCTTGCACGTCGGCTTTCGTGACCCTGCCCACGGCCCGCTTCGACCAGCGCGTGAAGTAGCCCGTAGGAACCGGGTGCAGTGTCTCGTCAGGTTCGACGCGCAGCCCCAAGTGTCGCGCTGTGACCTTCCAGCTGCGATTGTTCGGTCTTGCCTGCCGCTCGATGTAGTCGGCAGCGATAGCGTGATAGAGGCTCGCCTGAGTGCCGCGTCGCTGCCGCAGCTTCTCATCCTGGGGATCACGACCAAGCCTCGCGGCCTCGATCACTCGTCGGGCCTCTTCGCGGGCGGCGCTGATCGACACGTCCGGCCAGCGACCGATAGTGTATTTGCGCGTGCGGCCTTCGCTGTTCCGAAACCGCACACTCCAACTCTTCACGCCCGATGGTTGCACGACGAGGTAGAGGCCCGGCCGCAGCGTGTCGCGCACAGCCTGATCGGACTTCGCAAGAGGTAGCGGCGTGAGCCTGTTAATGAAGGCCGGCGTGAGGTCGTTGGCGCGCTTCCGCCTGCTCATTTGTGCTCTCCCCAGGTAACACTGAGGTAACACAACAGGCGCGTGCTGGTCTAACAGCAACAGCGTCTATGTCGCCAGAGAAACGGGGATAAGCAAAGTCTAACAGCGTGTTGCGAGCGCAAGTTAAAGCTGTGGACACCCGAAGCGGAAGCCCAGAAACCGGGTAAACGTAAAACTGTTTATCATCGGCAAATCCCCCCTTTGCCCGTCTCGTTAACTTTAGCATCGCGGCGACCCCGCGAATATTGAAGCCGCAAGTTAGGCGCGCTTACGGACCCTCACAAATGACTACGGTCATAACTCCGTGTGCCGTGTTGACGCGGGGGCTCAGGACGGGGTGCGCGGGGACGCCAACCGCTCAATCATGCGGCGCACGGCCACGATCTGCGGGGCCTTGCGGGTGAGGTACTCACGGCCCGTGTAGCCCCACCAGTCCCAGCAGCCTTGCGGATTGAGCGGGGTCGCCGCCGTCTGCGGGAACAGCACAATAATGTTGTTGGTGTCGGCCCAGCGGGCGAAGCCTGAATCGCGCGCGAAGGTGTCGCCGACAAATGTGCGGTTCTGCCCGCAGCCGTGGAAGGCGATGTGCACGCGGCAGCCGTCGTCCGCCGCGCACGCGCTCGGCACGTAGGCGATACCCTCGTCGCTCAAGCCGGGGGTGTCGAGGTCCTTGGTAAACGGGTTCTGGTTGAACACCAGGAAGGTGCCGGTCGGCTCCGCCGAGCGCGGGTTGAGCGGACCGTAGATCTGTTTCAGCAGCGCCCCGGCTTGGTCGTAGTGGCAATCGACGATGTAGGGCCGCCCCGAGTAATCGCACGCCGGGCCCTTGTCCTCGGTGACGAACGCGTGCCCTGCCGGGATATTCGATACGTACTCGATGTTGGCGGCCGGCACGCCAAGTGCCTCGTAAAATTCCTTCGCTGAGGCGACGATTGCGGGCACGACCGTGTGATCGTCCTGGCCCGAGAAAAGATAGATGCGGTCGTCCTTCACACCAGCGACGGGGTCGACGCTGCCGCGCTCCGCGAGGTGCCGCGCACGCTCGGCGAGCAGCTTCGGGTTCGGCACGCCGAAGGCCTGCAGCGAGTTCAGCATGCAGCCGTTGATGGCCTTGGTCAGGTTGAGGAGCGCGGTGCCAGGCCCTGGGATCACGTCGGCGAAGAGGCTCTCCGAGCAGCCGTAGGGACCGCCGGCGATGATCGCTGCGCCAATTACGTCGTGTGAGTGGGCGATCTCGAACTGGCCGGCCATGTAGGCGCCAGAGGAGATGCCGGAGACGGAGGTCTGATCGATCTTGGCGCCAAGGGTGGGAAGCTCGCTGCCCTGCTTCTGCCCGCAACCGCACAGTAGGAGCCCGAGCGCTATAGCCGCGATCGCAATGCGCAGGTGCTTCGTCATCGGGCTTTCGCTCGCTCCCGGCGTAGAGGGGATCTTGAGACTAGCCCCTCCGCCGCTCCCTTGCATCGGCCAAGATTCACGTCGCGGTTCACTTCATGCGCACGGTCACGCGGTCGACACGGCCCTTGGCGTCGATCACCGACAGCTTGACGAAGCCGGGGCCATTTGGCTGCCACACGACCTGCCGCGCGCGCGGGTCGGACGTGATCGGGGCGCCGTCGACGAGCCAGGTTAGCGGCAGCACGCCGCCGTTGGCCTTGAACAGGACCGGCGCGTCCTGTTCGGTCTCGACCTCGGCGCGATCGGGCGGGAACGAGATGAGCACGCGGGGTTCGAGATAGGGGCCTTCCGCGACATCGAGGGTGTTGCCCTCGCGGAAGCGCTTGAGCGGCGGGGG
>CAXMLT010000743.1:0-1619 GCA_964194245.1 uncultured Hyphomicrobium sp. | reverse complement strand
CCAGCCTCTCCGGCGCCGGCCCCACCTGCTACGGCATCTTTGCGACGCCTGAGGAGGCATCCGCCGCGCGCGAAATTTTGCGCGCCGCCAACCCGCGCTGGTGGATCGCCGCGACGACGCTCGGAGGATAGGCGCTGGGTGCCGAGCGCCTCAGCAGAAGAAGCAGTTGCGGCACGCGCTCGCGGCCTGGCCGATCTGCGCGCTCATGATCTTGGTGTACTCGGCGAGCTTCGACTTGAAGCGCTCGCACACCTCTTTCTTGTGCTCGGGCTCGCCGTGCAGCGTCTCCCAGGCCTTGAGGTATTCCGCCTTCTTGGTGCGGAAGGTGGAGAACACCTTGCGCAGCGCCCCACCTTCGACGCACGTGCCGACCGCGCTCAGCGCGCGGCGCTGGAGATTGAGCTTGGTGCCGCAGAACTCCTGCAGCGCGTCGACCGTGGCGTACTCGTCGACCATTTTCCACAGGTTGGCCTGGTCGGCCTTGCTCATGGAGTCGAAGCCGAGCTTCACCGGTTCGATCGGGCCGGGCTGCGCGACGCTCGTGCCCGCGACGAAGGCCGCAGCCGCGAACGCTGCCGCCGCTAGCCAATGCAGATGTCGAGATTTGAGCATTTCCCCCAATTCCGATTCCGCCTCGGATCCAAAAATCTAAGCCCATATGCGGGCGTCACGCAATGACGCCACTGTGGCCGAAAATCAATGCGTCCGCTGCACGCAGAAATCGATGACCTGCTCCATGGCGGATTTCTCGGGCCGGTCGGGAAAGATCGCAAGCGCATCGCGGGCCACAGCTCCGAACGAGCGGGCGCGCTCGAACGTCGCCTCGATCGCCTTGTGCCGTTTCATGAGGCCAACGGCGTGCTCGAAGTCGCCATTCTCGACGTTGCTGTCGACGATTGTCTTTTTCCAGAAGCCGCGCTCGCGATCGGAGCCGCGCCGGAACGATAGGATGACGGGCAGCGTGATCTTGCCCTCGCGGAAATCGTCGCCGACCGACTTGCCCAGGTGGGCGCTGTCACCCGAGTAGTCGAGCGCATCGTCGACGAGCTGGAAGGCGAGACCCAGATTGCGCCCATAGGCCTTCAAGGCGGTCTGCTCGGGCGCGGTTCGGCTAACGATCGCGGCGCCGACCTCGGCTGCGGCCGAGAAAAGCGCTGCCGTCTTGGCGTTGATGATGGCTAGGTACTCGTCCTCCGTTGTCGCTGTGTTCTTTGCAGCGGCGAGCTGCATCACCTCGCCCTCGGCGATGACGGCGGCCGCGTTCGACAGGATCTTGAGGACAGGCAGCGAGCCCACGTCGACAAGCATGCGGAAGGCCTGACCGAGCAGGAAATCGCCGACCAACACGCTCGCCTGGTTGCCCCAGATCATGCGTGCCGTCTTCTTGCCGCGCCTGAGCTCGCTCACGTCGACGACGTCGTCGTGCAGCAGCGTCGCTGTGTGCATGAACTCGATTGCCGAGGCGACGCGGATGTGCCCGGAGCCCGGGTAGTCGCACAGCTTGGACGAGGCCAACGCCAGCATCGGCCGCAGCCGCTTGCCGCCCGAGTCGATGAGATGATGGGCGAGCTGCGGAATGAGGTCGACCTCGGACACCGCCTTGTCGAGGATGATGCGGT
>CAXMLT010000742.1:0-3276 GCA_964194245.1 uncultured Hyphomicrobium sp. | reverse complement strand
GGTGTTGACCGGTCCGGGCGCGACCGCCGTGAAGCGCACGCCTCTGCCGACGTTCTCCGCGGCAACGGCCTCGGTGAGCGAGATTACGTAGGCCTTGCTCGCGTAATAGATCGCCTGGTAGGGGCCGGGCACGAGGCCGCCGAGCGAAGCCACGTTGATGATGCCGCCGCGGGCGCGCGCGAGCATGCCGGGCAGCGCGTGGTGCATGAGGCGTGTCAGCGCGGTCACATTGAGGTCGAGGAGACTCTGGACATCCGCGGCGTCGTGCTCACCGAATGCCCCCGCAAGGCCGATGCCGGCGTCGTTGACGAGGACATCGGTGTAGTAGCCGCGCTCGGCGAGCCGCGCGTCGATCGTCTGCGGGGCGTCCGGCTCGGTGATGTCGAGTGGAAGGCTGAGCGCATTGACGGCAAAGTCTCGTTCGATTGCGGCGGAGGCCTCCTGCAGCGGGCCGGGGGTGCGCGCGATGAGCGCGACGTCGCAGCCGGCCTTGGCGAAGCGGCGCGCGATCGCGAGCCCGATCCCGCGCGAGCCGCCCGTGACGACGACTGCGGGTCGCATCTGGGCAGCGGCATCGAGGGCGGCCTGCGAGGGTTGGGCGAGGCGCGACATCCAGGCGTCGAGCGCGCGGCGCGGACCGCCGACGCGTGTCGGTGCGCGGGCGCTTGCGGGAGACAGAGGCAGTGCTGCCGAGATCGTCAGGGGAAGGGCCATGGGTGCTCGATGCGGCGAACGGGCACCGGTTCTAGCATTTCTGCCGTCGATGGCCACCCGACCCTGAAGCCGGCGACTTACCGCAACATTACGCTTGCGATCAGCGCGCTCGATCACGCCGATCCGCTTGAAATCTGCCGGATTTGCAACTGGGGCCGCGACGCCGCCGACGGGTTCTGCTGGCTGCAGATCGGCACGCTCGTGATCTACGCCGACCCGTAGGAGGTCGTCATGGGTTTAGTCATCGTTCGCCACAAGGTGAAGGATTTCGCCGCCTGGAAACGGGCATTTGAGGATCACGCGTCAGCTCGCGGAACCGCAGGTCTTTCCAACGCACGCCTCTTCCGCTCGGCCGACGATCCGAGCGAGGTGGTCATACTGTTCGACACAGACGACATCGCGAAGGCGAAGCAATTCGTATCGTCGCCTGAACTTAAGTCGGCGATGACCGCTGCCGGTGTGATCGACAGGCCCGACATGTTCGTTCTCAGCGATGTGAACGATCTGGATCTCCCTCACGCGCGGAGATCGGGCTAGGGGGCGTGAACTGATTCACGCGTAGCCAACGAACGCGCACCTGACGTCGAGACCCTAGTCGACGATTTTTCCGTTGTTGTGCGAAAAGCGGACTCAGCGCGGACGTCACCAACACCTCGACTTTATGCCACCCTTTGGGCGCCTTGTCGTGAAGGTGGTAGCTGAATGGCGGAGGGTGTCAGCATGCGATTTGCTGCGAAGATTTGGATAGTCGTTGTTCTGGCATGGCTCGCACTGATGGCAAACACCGTCTGGGCCGACGATGTGCCTGCTACCGCTGGCGCGTTCGCTGCATATTGTACGCCGCTCAAGAAAGGTTGCCGCAGTAAGATTACTGAGGTGCTGTCCGAGGCCATAGTAACGGCCGCGACCAGCAGTCCTCCGACAGACGCATGCGATATGCCTGAGGGTATCGAAGAAGTGCCGGGGGACAAAGCAATCATCGCATGGCTGTCGGAGCATCCAGATGCGGCGGGTATGGCCACAGCGGACGGCATCAACACGGCGACAAAGGCGCTTTGGAAATGTCAGAAATCAATCGACACTGGCGTAACCTCTCAGGGCGCGCCGGATAAAACCGCAGCTTTCGTGACATTTTGCGCAGACGCAAAAAATTACACGAAATGTGCGAACGAGGTCGTACGGGCCAGCGTGAACGCCCTTGCCGCGCAAGATTCATCCGGTAAAGGTCCCCATTGCACCTCTCCTGATAGCGTCGAAACCAAGGAGCTTACCGACAGAGTTCTGAGCTGGTTGAAGGGACATACGGAAGTCTATGATCATCCCACAAAAGACGGCACCGCCGCGGCCATCGATCATCTCTGGCCCTGCCACTGATTCAGAGTTGAGGGGCAATCGCATGCGCAAAATGAATGTTGGTTTGGCGATCTGCGCGAGCGCGGCAACTTTTGCGTCGGCAATTCCGGCAGCAGCCACGCAATGGGTCATGATCGACGGCACTGACCAACGCTGGTGGATCGACACCGACAGCATCAACCCTGACAAGGAAAAGGGCGTAACATTTTTTACGCAAGCGATGAGCGATCAGGACGCCGCTCCTCCGAGTGCGGAGAGAGTGCAAAACGGCATCGGAATTGTTGCCGAAGCGATCGACTGCAAAACGGCGGAGCAGTTCATGTACAGCGTCGGAGACGACGACGTCGGGCACTGGAACAAAGATAACAACACATGGCCGCCCGCTTACTGGACATCGGTTCACCGCATCGTATGTGATCGATAAGTTGTTGGTATAGCCGCGCTCCGGCGAGCGCGTCCCAGTCAATTTCCGTGCATGTTCGCATCCAGAAAGCGTTTGTCCGGCTAGTCGAATTGGCTTCTCATCGTTTCGCACCAGGTTGTCTGGAGTGGAAAGCCGATGTCCGCTCTTGGCCCATCCCAGACATGACGCGGCTCGCCGCCCTCGTCCGCTATCGGGCGAAGATCGGACCTTGCTTCACGGTGAGAGGATGGCATCGCCGCGCGTGATCGCATGTGCGACAGTCGGCGCTCTAGATTGGAGCGACGCTCGTCCAGCACCGTCCGATTTTAATTATCACCACCAGCGGCGGTGACAATGATGCCAAAACACCGGGCGATAGTAGTGACGATGGCACCACCGAACATCGTCGACCAGACTCGACGCCTGGGATGCTGCCGCGAGTTTGCCAACGCCCGAGACCGGCGCGGCCTGCGCGGACACGGTTATGATGCTGCACGCAATGGCTGCGAGCGCGGACAATGCGAGACGTTTCATTGCTGATCCTTCCATGAACCCAACCTTGGCTCAGCCAGGAAGCAGCCTCCCCGCTTAAGGGTCCGTGAAAAGTTCAGTTCGCATTCGGCGGTGATGGGCTCGGACGTATCGCACGGGATCGACAGAAGTATCAGCAACCTTTCCTGAGTAGCGCAGTGCAGAGAATATTTGCCGTGTCAGCGACCTTCAATAGCCTCAGGTTGGTTCGCGACGTACACAGAGCTCCTCCGCGCCCACTGCGGTACCTACTCCCTGTCTCTTATACACATCTC
>CAXMLT010000741.1:0-9758 GCA_964194245.1 uncultured Hyphomicrobium sp. | reverse complement strand
TCGACTGCTTCTCGTCGCCGACGGCAAACACCGTGCGCACGCCCTCCCGCTGGCCGAGGCCGGTGAAGAACTCCTGCGCCAGCGCCTCCACCACCTGCCACTGCTCGGTGCTCGTGTCCTGCGCCTCGTCGACGAGGATATGGTCGATGCCGCGGTCGAGCTTGAACAGCACCCAGGCGGTCGAATCTTTGGTGCGCAGAAGGCTGACCGCCTTGGCGATGAGATCGTCGTAGTCGAGCGCGGCGCGGCGCGCTTTCGCCGCCGTGTAGCGCTCGAGCACCGCGCCGCCGAGGCGGTAGAGCGCTATCGTGGCAGCGATGACGGCAAGTCCCTTGCGCTCATGCGCAAGGATGACCGCGCGCGTCTGCGCGGCGGTCGCCGCGCTGTCGAGGTCGGGGAACTGGTCCTTTATGCCTCTGCTCATCAGCCGCGTGCGCGGCGCCCCTTTTTCCGTGCAGAAGAAGCGCTCGATGGCGTCGGCGCGCGCCCTGGGCGAGCCGGCCGAGAGCGCGGCCCCGATCGATTGGCCAAGCTCGATGTCGCCCTTGCCGCCGCCGGAGAGCGCGTCGCGCAAGCGCAGCAGCTCGCCGTCGCCGACGACGCGCGCGAGCTCGCTGGTGACGGCGTCTTCGGTGGCGTTCGGGCGGACCTTGAGCGTCTGCCGCAGCGCGACTTCCAGCACGCGCAACCCATCGGCCGCATTGCCGCTTTCGAGACGCAGCGCCTCCTCGAGCCGCGGCCGCAGGCGAAGCGCGCCGCGCAGCAGCTCGTCGAAGCGCTCCTCGGCGGCGTAACGGATCGCGGACGTCAGGGCCTGTCCCTCGAGGGACGCCTCGCTGCGTGTCGCCAGCGCCAGCACGGCATCGATCGCCTCGCGCTGCAGCGTGTTGGCGGTTGGCTCGTCGAGGATGGTGAAGCCCGGTGCCACGTCGGCTTCCAGCGGGAAGCGCTGCAAGAGGCGTTCGCAGAACGAGTGGATGGTCTGCACCTTGAGCCCGCCCGGCGTCTCGATAGCGGTCGTGAACAGGGTGCGCGCGCGCTCGATCTCGGTCGGCGTCGGCTTGCGGGCGGTGAGCTCGGCGAGGACGTCTGCGAGCTTTGCCTCGTCCATGGTCACCCACTGCGCCAGCGTGTCGTAGACGCGCTTCGACATCTCGGCCGCAGCGGCCTTGGTGTAGGTAAGGGCGAGGATGCGCTCGGGGATGGTGCCCGCAAGCATGAGCCGCAGCGCGCGCAGCGTAAGCACGTGCGTCTTGCCGGTGCCGGCGTTGGCGCTCACCCAAGCGGATGCCGCCGGATCTGCCGCGTCGCGCTGGGCCCGGTGGGTGCGTTCGAGGTCGGAAGCGTGCGTCGTCACGGGAGCACGTCCTCCTCTTCGGCGACGGCCCATTCGGCGACGCGCGCGAGGTGTGCGTAGTCGTCGAACTTGTAGAGTTGCGCGAAGTCCGAGCGACGTAGCGCCTTGTAGGGCGTTCGCTCGTCATCGAACTGCGCGATGAGCTGGCCGAGCCGCTTGAGCGCCGTGTCGGCGAGGTCAGCGATATCGGCGACCTCCACAGTGCGCTCCTCACCCGCCGGTTCGCCGCCCGAGGCCTTGATGTAGCGCAGGGCGGTCACGCGGCGATCGGCGATGCCGGTAAAGCCGGCTTCGCCGCGCGCGATCGCCGCCTCGAGCGGAAGCTGCGGCGCCAGCCCCTGCTTGATACGGTTGTCGGTTGGCGGCGTGCCCGTCTTGTAGTCGGTGATGACGATACCGGTCTCGCCCACATCGATGCGGTCCGCGCGGGCGGTCAACGTGAACGATCCGCCGGGACCAGGGAGCGCCAAGCTCCCGGCAACCTCGGCGGCGACGTGCGCCACGCCGCGCCGACGCGCCGGTTCGGTCTCCGCGAACCATTGCGCGAAGCGCAGGAAGCGCGGCAGCCAGAAAGCGGCAACGCGCGGGTTGTCGCCGTAGTGGCCGAGCACGTCGCGGGCGATTGTCGCGAGACCGTGGGCCGGGTCGGCTGGCAGCTTATCCGGCGAGGCCTGCGCAAAGCGGCTCATGATCTCGTGCACGATCGAGCCCTTGAGCGCTGCGTCCGGGTCCACTCCCAGGGACGGAAGCTTTTCCAGGCGCAGAATGCTGCCGGCAAAGATGGCGTAGGGATTTGAGAGCCAGGTCTCGATGCGCGTCACGTTCATCTTGCGCGGACGCAGATCGAGCGGCGGCCGCGGCTCGGGCGCTGAGATGCGTATGCGGGGTCCGATGCGGTCGCGCGCGCGTGCCCAGCCGAGCCATGATTGCTGTGGGCGCAGTTGATCCGCGAGGCCGAGGCCGGACAGCAGCGCTTGCAGCCGCATGAGCCAGCGCGAGGGTACCGTCGGCACGCCGTCGATCTTCTGCGCGCGCGTGAGATAAACGCGCTCGGCACCGAGGAACGACGTGAAGTCGTGCGCGGCGTAGCCGATCTTTTCTTCTGGCGACGGCAGCCCAAGTGCCGTGCGCATCGGACGATTGAGCCACGGCCCCGGCTCGCCCGCCTCGGGCCAGGTACCATCGTTGAGGCCACCGAGAACGACAATGTCGGTCTGCTGCAGGCGCGCCTCGAACGGTCCCCATATGAAGAGGCGCGGATGCACGGCAACGCGCGGGCGCACGTTCTCGCCAACGATGAGGCTGCGGTAGAGATCGGCGTAGTCGGCGGCGGGAATTTCGAGCACCGGCAGGCTTGGATCGAGAATGCCGGTGAAGAACGCTGCCGCGGTGGTGCCGGCTTCGTCGCGCCAGAGCGGCGAGGTATCCTCGTCCGCTTCGCCTTCGGGCAGCCGCGCAAGTGCCTCCGCGGTCCTCATGTGCGCGTCGGCTATGGCGCTTAGCGGCACGGGTTTGCCCACCGCGAACACCGCGAGCAGCGGCGCGAATGCCGTCTCCAGGCGCGCGACCAGATCGTGCGCGCCCTTCCAGTCGTCGTCGCGCAGACGCTTGACCGCCATCCCACGCCGCTCATCGGCGTGAACCTCGCGGTCGGCCCGCTCGAGCGCCGCTCTGATTCCGCCGATGCCCTGACCGAGATACACGTCGCGGAAGCCGGCGATCTCGAGCGCGCGCGCGGCCCGGCGGACCTCGAAGGGCCCGAGCCCGAGGCGCGTCAACGGATGCTTGAGCAGAGCCATCACGTCGGCCGGCGCGAAACCCTGGGCGATGGCCGCGATCGTGAGGTCGATGAACGTGCCGGGGACAGTCTTGGCGAACGGGCGGCCGGCGGAATCGTCGACGCGGATGCCCCAGGCTTCCAGCCGGATGGCGACGCGGCGCGCAAGCAACCGGTCGGGTGAGATGAGCGCGGCGGTGCGGCCTGGCGTCTCCGCCGCCTCGCGCAGAATGAGCGACACCACCTCGGCCTCGTCCTGCGCCGAGGGGGCTTCGATGAGGCTTACGCCGTCGAGCGCGGCGCGGAGCTTCTTGCGGTCGGCGCGCTTTGTGTAGGCGTACCACTTGGCGGTCGTGCCCGATGGCCGCATCGCCTCGGCCATCAGCTCGGCGCGGCCTTGCCCGGCCACGCTGGACTGTCCTCCGAGCGTGCGCACGTCTTCGCGCTTGAGTTCGAGGCGGTCGAGCAGTTTCTTCAGACCGAACTGCGGATGTTCCGGGTGACCAGGCTCGCTTGCATCGGCAGGGACGATCGTCTGCCAACTTTCCTCGTCGAGGTGGGGATCAAGGCCGGGGAGCACGATCGCGCCCTTGGGGAGCCGCGCGACCGCGCGCATCAGCGCCACCGTCGCAGGGATCGATCCAGTCACGCCGGCGACGATGACCGGTCCCGCCGGCGGCGCTGCGGCTAGGCGCTCAGCTTCCGCGAGGATGGCGCGGTTGCGGCGTCCGACGGGAGACAGCAAGCCCCGCTCGGCGAGGTGCGCCGGCCACGCCTCGGTGATGATTTTGAGGAACTCGATGGTCCGCTGCCAGTGCTCGGAGAACTCCTCAGGCACCAGCTCGGCGAGCCCGGCGAAATCCTTGTCCTCGGTCTCGACCATGTCCATGAGGCGGCAGAGGTCGGCCGCGAGGTTGGCAGCCTTCGCCGGCGTGTCGCCGGCCGCTCCCGCGACCGTCGCCATGTCACCGGCCGGGTGCGCCTGTGCCCGACGCTTGCTCTGCGACCACTTGCTCACGAGCATTGTCAAAGCAATGCGGCGCTCGATCTCGCTTACGGCCGGCGGCAGCTCGAGCTCGTCCGGCCGGATCGCCACGTCGGCGGCCAGCCCCGACAGCAGCGTCAGCTCCTCCTCGTCCTCGGAGATCGGACGTATGCGCGGCAGCAGCATCGCGCGTCCCCCGCTGGCGACAAGGAAGGCCTCCTGCATGGCGCGGGCAGCGCGGCGCGTCGGCAGCAGCAGCGTGAACTCGGGAAGCTCGAGGGGAGACGGCGGGCGCCCTCCCGGGCCTGGCAGGCCGCCGTTCAGGATCGAGCGGGCGACGCTTGCAAGAAATGGCTGACCCGGAGGCACCGTGAAGACGCGGGCGCTGTCCGAAGCCTTCGCTTCAGTTCGGCCGAACGCCTGGTCAAGCCACGTCCTCACTCTCGATCCACCTCTCCGCTTCCGTCAGCGCTTCCGGCGTGCCGACGTGCATCCACAGTCCTTCGAGTCGCACGCCGAACAGCCGTCCCTTGTCGATCGCCTCGTCCCACAGCTTGTTGAGCGAGAAGCGCCCCTGCGGCGCGTTTTCAAACATTCTCGGGTGCGCAATCGATACGCCGGTAAACACGAACGGCACCATCTGCCGCTCGCCTCGGCGCGAGAGGCGCCCGTCGGTGCCCATGGCGAAATCGCCGGAGCCTTCGTAGCCGAGGCTGGTCGCGGCGGATGCGAGCAGCATGAGGCTATCCATCGTGCCGCTGTCCCAGGCCGCAAACAGCCGCTCCAGGTTGGAGCCGACGCCCTCGATCCACACTGAGTCGGAGTTGTGAATCAAGACCGGCCCGGACTTGAGCTTGGGCAGCGCGCGCACGACGCCGCCGCCGGTGTCGAGCAGCACGCCGCGCTCGTCTGAAATCTCGATCTTCGGGTGCTTGCGCTGGCGCAGATGTGATTCCAGCGCGTCGGCGAGGTAGTGGACGTTGACGACGGCGCGGGAGATGCCTGCAGCCGCCAGCCGGTCGAGCACGTGATCGATGAGCGCGCGGCCCTTGAGGCGCACGAGCGGCTTTGGCACCTGGTCGGTCAGCGGGCGCATGCGCGAGCCGAGCCCTGCCGCAAGCACGATCCCAGCTTCGGGCTTCCAATGCGCGGAACGGCTCATGCGCGCGCGCTCCCCTCAGGCGAAGGCGTGGCCACGTGCCTCGGCGGGAAAGCAGCGATCGTACCATCGCTTGAGGCCGGCAAGGTCCGGGTGCGCGAGGTCGCGTTCCAGATAACGCCACAGCCGCGGGACGTGACGTAGGTATCCGGGCTTGCCATCGCGCTTGGCGAGGCGTGCGAAGATGCCGAGGATCTTGGTATTGCGCTGCGCGCCAAGCGCGGCATAAGCGAAGGCGAATGCGTCACGGTCGAACCCCGTCTGCCGCGCAGTGACGGCGGCACAGTAGTGATCGAAGACGGCAGCTTCAAGCTCGGGAGCGACATCTACGCGGGCATCCTGCAGCAATGAGACGAGGTCGTAGGCGGGCGGCCCGCGCATGGCATCCTGAAAGTCGATGACGCCGACGCGCGCAATCCCTTCGCGCTCCGGGAGCCAGAGAAGATTGGGCGAGTGGTAGTCGCGCAACACCCAGGCCGGCGGCAACACGGCGAGACGGTCGAACACAACGCCCCATTGCGACAGGAATTCGGCACGGGCGTCGCCGGGCATCGGCGACCCGTGCAGCATCGGCCAGTGCCAGTCGAGCAGCAGCTCGGTCTCGATCGACAGCGCACCGCGGTCGTACTCGGGCAGGCGATGCTCGGTGCCGTCGCCGACGGGAAGGATGGACGGAGGAATGATGACGGAGAGCGCTGCCAGCGTCTCGGTCGCCGTGCGCCACAACAGCGCCTGATCCGCCGCGCCGGTCTCGACCTCGTGACCGAACACGCGGTCGCCCAGATCCTCGATGAGCAGAAAGCCGCGATCGAGGTCCTGCGCGTAAATCGCCGGCACGCCAAGGCCGAGGGCACGGAGCGCAGCGGCCACCGCTACGAACGGGCGCACGTCCTCGGCGAGATGCGCGATGCGGCTGTAGGGCAGACCGTTGCGGATCGCGGGGCCGTCGGGCTGGCGCGCCCAATCCATCAGGATGGCGCCCCCGCCCGGTGCGCGCGTGATGCGGGCATAGCGGCGCACGGAGGCGTCGCCTTGCAGGTAGCCGAGCCGACTTGCTTCGCTTTCCAGGCCGCCGGCGGTCATCAGCTTCCGCATGGCGACGAGCCGCGGCAGGCGCGTGGTCCAATCGCCTTCGCCGATTAGCGACACGCGACGCGTCGCGCTCTCCTCAAGGACGCTGCCGCCGTTCTCGTCCTCCAGCAGAATTTCGAGACGGCTCGCGGGCAGAGCACTCGCCGCCCGCTCCGGCCACTCGATGAGGGCGATGCCCCGCTTGAGCGCGAGGTCGAGACCCAGCTCCTCGATCTCGGAGGCCGCGTTGAGACGATAAAGATCGAAATGCGCAACCGGCATGCGCCGCGTCGCGTACGTCTGAACGAGTGTGAAAGTCGGGCTCGGAATCTCTTCGCGCTCATCGCAGCCAAGCGCATGGATGATGGCGCGGGCGAGCGTCGTTTTTCCGGCGCCGAGATCGCCCCTCAACGCGATGAGGTCGCCGGGCCGCGTCGCAAACGCGATATCCTCGGCGAGCCGGGCAAGGTCGCTTTCCCGGATGCCGGGGATTGTGTGGGAGGCAGTCATCGGGGGATCACACTATGCGGCGGTGCCGCCGGTGGATAGCGGCCGGAAAAGGCCTTGTTGAGGCGATCCGGGCTCCTCGCCCGGGAGCGCGCGCCCGTTTTGCGGCAGCCGCACCGTGACGCGCGTGCCGAGCCCCGGCTCCGATTCGAGCGAGACGGTGCCACCGTGAAGCTCGACCAGAGCTTTGACGATAGAAAGGCCGAGGCCGGCGCCGCGGTGCCCCGATCCGTGGCTGCGGCTTTCGAAGCGCTCGAACACCCGCCATAGCTGGTCCTTGGGAATGCCGATGCCCTGGTCCTCGACCGTGAACACCATCATGCCGCCGTCGCGCCGGCAACTGATGCGGACGATGTCACCCGGCTTGGAGAAGCCGACCGCGTTCGACAAGAGGTTATAGAGGATCTGCCGCACGCGCGCCTCGTCCGCGACGAACTGCGTCGCGTCGTCGGCAACCGCGATGTGCAGCGTGAGGCGCGAGCGATGTGCGGCTTCGCTGATGCCGAGGATCGCCGCGTCGATGACCTGGCGCACGCCGACCGGCCCGAGCTTCAGCTCCATGGCGCCGGCGTCCATCGTCGCCAGCGTCAGGATGTCGTCGATGATCGCGAGCAGCGTCTTCGAGGAGGCCGAGATGTCGCCGAGGTACTCGTGCTGCTTCTCGTTGAGCGGCCCGATCTGCGGATTTGAAAGGAACTCGCTGAAGCCGATGATGTTGGTCAGCGGCGTGCGCAGCTCGTAGGACACGTGGCTGATGAAGTCGTTCTTCATGCGGTCGGCGGCGATCAGGGCCTCGTTGCGCTCCTCCAGCGCGCGTTGGTAGCTCTTGGCATCCGTCACGTCGGCGAACGTCAGCAGGGTGGCGCCGTCGGGCAGGGGCATCGCTGCATAGTCGACGATGGAGTGGTCGGGGCGAACCATCTGCCCTTCGAAGGCGTCGCGCCCCTCGGAAAACGACGTGACGATGCCGCCGATGCGGTTCCAGGTCGGGGCATCCTCGTAGTTGACGCGAGCGAGCGCGATGAATTCGTCGATGTGCGGGCTCTCGGCGAGCACGCGCCGCGACAGGTTCCAGATCTCGGCGAAGGCCGAGTTGAACAACTTGAGCCGCCCGTCGGTCGCGAACACCGCGACGCCCTCCTTGAGACTGTCGAGCGTTTCGCGCTGCACGTCGATCAACGCATTGTACTCGCGCTCGAGCGCCAGCCGCTCTGTCTCGTCGATAAACAGGTAGGTCACGCCGCCGTCGGACCGCTTCTCGGTCCTGACGTGCAGCATGCGGCCGTCGGGCAGGTGCCACCAGTCTTCCTGCGCGGAGGCCTCGCCGTAGCAGGAAAGCGCCTTCGACTTCCACTCGGGGTAGTTGACGACCTCCGGCAGCCGCCCGAGCTCGCGCAGGCGGTCGAGCACGGCACCGTCCGTGGGCCGCGTCTTGAGCCACTCTGGATCGAGCTTCCACAACGTGACGTAGGCCTCGTTGAAGAAGATGAGCTGCTGCTGACGGCTGAATACGGCGACGGCTGAGGCGACGCGGTCGAGCGTGCGGTCGTAGGCGACGATCTGGCGGTCGAGATCGCCCTGCGCTTTCTCGATCGCAGTCACGTCGATCGCGGCTGCAGCGGTCGCATCCTCATAGGGGATTACGGTCACGTCGTGCAGCCGGCGCTCGCCGCCGATGATGAGCGGAACGCGGCCGCGATAGCTCTCCCCGCGCGAGAGCATGCGTGCGGCGGTGCGGCGCTGGCGCTGTTCGAGAAGCTCGATCTGGCGCTCCTGCACCTCCGCGCGACTGTGCGCCTCCACGGCCTTCACGTAGGCGTTGTTCACCCAGGTCAGACGCCCGTCGCGGCCGCGCAGCCACACGGGCATGGGGAGGGTATCGAGCAGGGCCCGGCTGGCGCGGACCTCGTGCGCGAGGCGCTGGTGCTCGGCCTGGACGCGGGCGACCTCGTCGCGATGCCCCGCCACGTCGCGCAGGCGCAGGAGGGCACGGCCGCCAGCCGTCCGCCCCTCCGCCTCGACGTTGCCGCCAGCGAGCGTGCGCACGATGATGTTGAACGGCCGCCCGCCGGCAAAAAGCGCGTCGAGCGCCATCTTGAGGGTCGCGCCGGAGCCGGGCTCCAGCCACTGGCCGAAGCGCAGGAAGCGATCGGGGCTGTCGGGAAGGCCCGGCACGCCCCTCAGCGATTGGGCAACGACGCGCAGGGGCTCGTTCTGCGCCCACGAGACGAGGATCTGCGGCTCGGAGCGGATGACCGAATCGGCGGCAGCAAGGCTGCGCCTCAGGTCGGCGCTCTCGTTGCGTGCGGCTTGCGCCTCGCGTCGCGCCCGCCCCGCCGTGAACCAGGCGAGCACAAGTCCGAGGACGACCATGCCGCCGATGACGGCGACCACCGAAAGTTGCTTCAGGGACAGCCCGAACAGCATCTCGCCGCCGGCAGCGATCCCGCCCACGAGCAACAGCACGCCGGCAACGCTCGCGGCCATGAGACCAGCGAGGTCGCGTCGCATGCCAATTCGTGGGGTATTTTCGGCTGCTTGCATCGGGATCCGTGGCAGGAAAATGGGAACCCGAGGGCAGAGACACAACGAGCTAAAGGCAAAGGCCCGCGAGGCGAATCACGGGCGATTATGCGGAGGGTTAACCGGCGTGGCCAGACGGCGGGCCCCCGAATCGGGTGCCCGCCGGTGAGTTTGCGGGGATTGCTGCGGAGAAGCCGCAGATCGCCTCAATAACGGTAGTGGTCGGCCTTGTAGGGGCCCTGCTCCTTCACGCCGATGTAGGACGCCTGCTCGGGCGTGAGCTTGGTCAGCTTCACCCCGATCTTCTTCAGATGCAGGCGCGCGACCTTCTCGTCGAGGTGCTTGGGCAACGTGTAGACCTTCTTCTCGTACGTGCCGG
>CAXMLT010000740.1:0-3436 GCA_964194245.1 uncultured Hyphomicrobium sp. | reverse complement strand
TGCCGGCGTTGTTGACGAGCACGTCGACCTTGCCGAACGCTTTCGCTGCTTCGGCAACCATGCCCGCGATCTCCTCCGGCTTGGTCATGTCGGCCGCCGAGTAGGCGACCTTGACACCGAACGTCTTCTCGATCTCGGTGCGCGTGCGCTCGATCTCGGCCTTGTCGCCAAAGCCGTTGAGCGTGACCGTCATCCCCGCTGCGGCAAAGGCGCGCGCGATGCCGAGCCCGATGCCGCTCGTCGAGCCCGTCACGATGGCGGACTTGCCGGCTAGACCCTTGGTCGAGAGGGGAGCTTCCGTGGGAGAGGTGGTCATGGCCGTTGCCTTTCTGCCGAGCGCATCTAGCGTATGTCGGAAAGCGGCGGCTGCCTTCGATAAGAAGAGCGGAACCCGGACGGCGCCCGGGGGACGGGGAGAAGCGCGCCGTCCGGGTTCCAGAGAGCTGAGGCCGCGGGGGAACGGCCGTCAGCGGGGATGGTCGTGGTAGGCAGGCGACCGGTCATAGGTGCCTCTGCTTCGTGCCCGCGACCTTTAGCGGGCGTTCGGAGAAACCGAGGTCGAGGCTGTTCTCATTGGCGCGGGGCCGGTCGAGAAGACGCAGGCTCTGTGCGGCGGCAGCAGCGGCGATCAGGGCTTCGGAGGGAAGGCATCCCTCCCTCGTGACAAACGAGAGCACGCCCACTCCGGCGCCCATGACCGCGATGTT
This sequence comes from uncultured Hyphomicrobium sp., assembly GCA_964194245.1. Taxonomy (GTDB): domain Bacteria; phylum Pseudomonadota; class Alphaproteobacteria; order Rhizobiales; family Hyphomicrobiaceae; genus Hyphomicrobium_A. Next base: position 2,729 of record CAXMLT010000740.1, on the reverse strand, counting down.
AGCTTGCATTGGCTTGGGCACCTTGGCCTCCTAAACTTAAAATCCGTTTCGATCACGCTGCCGGTCCGGCGCGCTTGGCATCCCTCGAGTTCGGAGGAACTTGCGTAAATTCACGTGAGCCGTTAATTGCTTGTTCCGTTTGCAGAAGCTTCCCCTCCGCCACTCAAGCTTTGATCAACCTTTCCTTCAGCCGAAACGTAACGATCGAAGGCTTCGAGCGGAAATATCAAGTAGATTGGAATTCAATAGCCGGTGGCTATGGGGTGGCCGCCAGCTGCTGCTCTCGGCAAGTAGCAAGGCCCTTCCATGGAAATGCATCAGGTGCGCTACTTCCTGGCGCTGTCGCGCACGCTCAATTTCACGCGTGCCGCCGAGGAGTGCCACGTCGCTCAGCCATCCCTGACGCGCGCCATCAAGCAACTCGAGGATGAGCTCGGCGCCGAGCTCTTTCGACGCGAGCGCAACCTCACGCATCTGACCGAGTTCGGTCATCGCATGCTGCCCATGCTGCAGCAGTGTTACGACAGCGCGGCGTCCGCGAAAGCGCTCGCGTCCTCGCTCAAGGCGGGTAACGTTGCTCCGCTTTCGATTGCGATCTCGGCGGCCGTCGACCTCGCGCTGCTCGTTCCCGACCTCACCGAACTGATGCGCGCCTTTAAGGGACTGGAGCTGCGCTTCCTGCGCGGCACGCGCGAGCAGATCGTCGACTGGTTGAAGAAGGGCGAGGCAGAGATCGCGGTGGCGGGTCCGCTCGGCGAGAGCTGGGACCGGCTCGATGTCTGGCCGCTGTTCACTGAGCGATTCTCGCTCGCCGTCAGCGCCCAGCACCCTTTGGCCGACCGCAAGAGCATCGACCTTGCTGAGCTCGTCAAAGAGCGGTTGCTGATCCGTACCTATTGCGAACTCGCGGGCGAATTCATCGACTTCTTCAAAAGCCGCGAGCTGCAGCTGGGCATCTGCCACAAGATGGGAGCGGAACCCGACCTCATCACACTTATCGAGGCGAACCTCGGCGTCGGCATGTTGCCGGAAAGTACGACGAAAACGGATCGCATTCGCGTCATTGAGGTCGATGGCGCCGAGTTCAAGCGCACGATCTACCTTTACGACGTCGCGGGGCGGCAGCGCTCGGCGGCGGCGAGTGCACTGGTACGCCTGATGCGCGCCGGCGACTGGTCCGCACACGCCGCGGCGTGACCTCCCTTATGCGCGCAGCACGTTCAGCGCGGCGACGATATCTTCGATATCCATGCGGTTGCGGAAATCAGGATCGACGTGGCGCGCGACGATCATGCCGCCGCGATCGACGACAAACGTCGCCGGAATCGGCACGAACCAGTTGGCGGTGTTCTGAAAGCGCTCGAGGTTGAGGCCATGCGACAGGTAGAGCATGCGCACGCGGTCGCCGAGCCAGATCGTAAGCCCTACAGTCAACGCGTAACCCGTTGTCGATGTCGGACAGAACCTTGAATGCGTTTCCGGAATCGGAGGCGGCCTTCGTCGTAAACGCCTCCGATTCCGGCATGATCGAGACGACCTTCGCCCCGCAGGTGGCGATCTGGTTCAGCCCCTGGCGAAATGCCGTCAGCTCGATCTTGCAATACTCGCACCAATGCCCACGGTTGAAGCTGATGACCGCGGGTCCCTCCCCGCCTCACCCGAGCGGATCCGCGCCACGAGATCGTCGTAGGCTTCGGCGTAGGGCAAGCCGAATTCGCGCACGGCTTCCGAAAAGGCCGCCATCCGCTCGTGCAGCGGGGCCTCCATCGCACAGATCTTCTCGAACGCGTCTTGTACACTCGTGGCCTTCATCGGCTCCTGACTGCTGTTGGTTCGGGCACCGGTCCGATTCGCAGATTAAACCGCCGGGGCGGGCTCGAGGGTGACGAGCCGGCGCGGATAGGCGGGCAGCCGGAACGTCGGCATCATTTCGCCGACTAGGGGGGCCATGGAGCCAATGTCGCCCGCCTTCAGGCGCGCGATGAGGTCGTCGTAGGCTTCGGCAAATGGGAAGTTCAGATCGCGCAGCGTATCTGCATAGGCGGCGAGCCGCTCGTTGAGCGGGGCGTCCATTTTGCAGATCTCGCCGAAGGCGGCTGCTAGGGTGGATCGCTTATTCAAGTCCTCTGTCCTGCTGCGAACTGCGTCAAAAAGCCAAATCCCGGTTCAAAAGGTTGCCCGGCCCTGGCCTCTTCGGCGGTGTCACTGTTATATGCGCATCTGCGGAAGGACAAAAATATCGTCTTACTTCCAATTCCATAGCGAACCGCTATCACTCCCTGGCTGAGCAACGGTCTAGTGCGGTGCGGAGAAACGAGATGCTATCCGTCGCGGCAAATCGTTGAGCGTGGCCGCAGCACACCTCGAATTGCCTTGCGGGCGACAGGACTGGCGAGCTCTGGAGCCTCGAATGAACTCGAAGACGTTTGCCGAAATCCTCGACGAGGCATTCGAGCAGAGCTGCCGCATGGACGCATCGCTCAACGAGCGGCTGCAGGCGTTCGCCGACACCGTGCGCAAGCTCAATCCAACCTTCGCGGAGGCAGTCGACCGGCTGGTGGTGCGGCTGCAGGAGACGGGAGCCGGAATGGCGGCCCCGGCGCCGGGCGACGTGATGCCGAACTTTCTGCTCCCTGATGACACGGGCCACCTTGTCAGCCTGGAGGAGCTATTGCAGAACGGCCCCGTGGCCCTCGCCTTCCACCGCGGCCACTGGTGCCCCTACTGCC
>CAXMLT010000739.1:0-1529 GCA_964194245.1 uncultured Hyphomicrobium sp. | reverse complement strand
GGTACGGAACAGCCCTACCCCGTCGGCGCCCGAGTCGCGCAAATGCGACATGTCGACGAGCAGGCCCGCGTTCATATGCAGCTCGACGCGCTCCTTGTCCTTGGTGACGGCGGGCACGTCCTTGAGTGCGCGGTACTGGCGCTGTCTGCGCGCGAGGAAGCGAACCTTGTCGGAATAGGCAGCGACCACGTCGGCGGAGGGGCGCAGGTGCACCTCGCCCGTTAGGGCGTCGATGATCGCCGCGTCGCCGGCGTTGACGCGCTCGACAATGCCGCGCGCCTGCCCCACGGCCGCGATCCCGATCGCCTTGGCGACGACGGCCACGTGGCTCTGTGCGCTGCCGTCCTCGATGACGAGGCCGCGAAGCCGCTTGCGGTCGTAGTCGAGAAGCTCTGCCGGCCCCATGGTGCGGGCAACGAGGATCATATCGGGCGGAAGCTGCGTCGGCTCGTCCGCGCTGGTGATGCGGCCGGCGAGGATGCGCAGGAGCCGGTCGGACAAGTCGCCGAGGTCGCGCTGCCGCTCGCGCCAATAGGGATCGTTCTGGCGCAACATGCGCGCGCGCGTACTGTTCTGCACGCGCTCGACCGCGGCTTCCGCCGTTAGCCCGCCCTCGACGGCCTCGCGCAGCCGCCGCACCCAGCCCTTGTCGTGGGCAAACATGCGGTAGGCCTCGAGCACCTCGCGGTGCTCGCCCGCGCCAGCCAAGTGCTCGTGATCGAACATCTCGTCCAGCGAAGCGCGCAGCGTGGCAATGGCCGCGTCTAGCCGGCCGAGCTCGACCTCCGTGTCCTCGGCCAGGAGCTGCGTCACGACGATGCGCGGCTCGTGCAGCACGATGTGGCCCAGCGCGATGCCGGCCGAGATCGGCTCGCCCTCGATGACCGCCGACAGAGACTTGCCGATCTCGATCGCGGTGCCGGCGCCCGCGACCGCGCCAGAGACGAGATGCTCGGCGACGACCATCGCGGTCGCCTGCAGCACCTCGACGTCCTCGTCGGAGTATTCCTTCTGCGCGCGGTTCTGCACCACGAGCACGCCCAGCACTTGGCCTGAGCGCTGGATCGGGACCGCGAGCAGCGAGTGATAGATCTCCTCGCCCGTCTCCGGCCGATAGGAGAACGCGGGGTGGCTCGAGGCCTCGGGCTCGTTGACGGTGATGTTGAGCTCGGCGCAGCGGCCGACGAGGCCCTCGCCGCGCTTCATGCGCGTGGTGTGCACGGCGCCCGGCTTGAGGCCCTCGCTCGCGAACAGCTCGAGCGAGCCGTCCTGGCGTTTGAGGTAGATCGAGCAGACCTCGGTCACCATCACGCCGGCGATCTGCTTGACGATCTTGTCGAGGCGCGACTGCCCGTCGCCGGGCTCGGACATGATCTCTCGCAGGCGCCGCATGATCACACGCAGCGCCGGCTCGGATGTCAGGACTCGTGGCTCGTCGCCTCGCCTCTGCATCGCTCGTGCCGCTCTGTGGTCCGCCGGGGGAAGCGGGTATTAAAGCTAGATCGCGCCCATGTTGAGCCGCGCCGCCG
>CAXMLT010000738.1:0-5887 GCA_964194245.1 uncultured Hyphomicrobium sp. | reverse complement strand
GCCGAGGAGAAGATCGAGTGGCTCGCCCGCCACGATGCGCTGACCGGCGTCGCAAACCGCTTCTATTTCCGCGAGACGTTCGAGAACGCGCTCAGCGGCCTGCATAAGGGCACCTCGCTCGCCCTGCACTGGCTCGACCTCGACTGCTTCAAAGAGGTCAACGACAGGCTCGGTCATCCGATCGGGGATGCGCTTCTGAAGGCGGTCGCCCAGCGGTTGCGCGGCAGCGTGCGCAAGTCGGACTTCCTGGCCCGACTTGGGGGCGATGAATTCGCGATCATTCAATCCGGCACCCGCAAGATCGATCAGTGCGAGCGATTGGCGCGCCGCGTACTCCACGACATCTCGAAGCCCTACCAAATCTTCGGCAATACCATCGCGATCGGGGCCAGCATCGGTATCGTCAGAGCGCCCGAGAACGGCAAGACCGCGGACGAGCTGTTGAAGAATGCCGACGTCGCGCTCTACAGCGTCAAGTCGGCCGGGCGCCGCGGCTTTGAGGTCTTCCACAACAGCGACGGCCGTAAGATGTGCTGCCAGCGCAGGCTCGAGAGCGACATGCGCAGCGCGCTCTCGCTCAACCAATTTGAGCTGCACTATCAGCCCGAGCTCAGTTTGCGCACGCGACACGCGATCGGCTGCGAAGCGCTGATCCGCTGGTGCCATCCAACCAACGGCCTGATGATGCCGGACGACTTTCTCCCTATCGCCGAGCGCTCGGGGGCGATACTCGACATCGGGCGCTGGGTGCTCGGCCAGGCTTGCGCGGACGCCGTGCGCTGGTCGAACGACATACGCGTTTCCGTCAACGTCTCCTCGCTGCAGCTCGAGAGCACGGAATTCGTGCACGACGTGAAGGCGGCGCTCGCCCACGCCAAACTCGATCCGGCAAAGCTGCAGCTCGAGATCGGCGAGCAGCTCTTCGACCGCCACTCCTCGGGCACGCTCGAGAAGCTGCACGAGCTGCGCAAGTTCGGCATCAGCATCGCGCTCGACGATTTTGGCAAGGGGAGCGGCTCGCTCGGCAATCTCCGGGCTTACCCCTTCGACGAGGTCAAGATCGAGCGGGCGCTCATCAGGGACGCACCCAACCACGAGGACAGCGCGGCGATCGTACAGTCGGCCGCCATGCTCGCGCAGGTCTTGTCGATGCATAGCGTCGCCGAAGGGGTCGAGACGGTCGAAGAGCTCAATGTGGCGGCGCGTGTCGGCTGCCGCAGGGTGCAGGGCTTCTACTTCAGCCGACCAGTGCCGGCCTCGCAGCTCGGCACGGTGCTGTCGGAGTGTCAGCGGAAGCTCGCGGTCGCCGCCTAGCTTTCGCGGAGGCGTAGCTCAATCCGGCGGCCGTACAGCGATGCCCGCCGAGGCCATGTGGCTCTTCGCCTGTCCGATCGAATACGTGCCGAAATGGAAGATCGAGGCGGCGAGCACGGCGCTCGCGTGGCCGCGCGTGATGCCCTCGACGAGATGATCGAGCGTCCCGACGCCACCCGAGGCGATGACGGGTACGCTGACCGCATCCGCGATGGCGCGCGTCAACTCGAGGTCGAAGCCAGCCTTGGTCCCGTCCCGGTCCATAGACGTGAGCAGGATTTCGCCGGCGCCGAGCGCCACGACCTCGCGAGCGTAGTCGATGGCGTCGATGCCGGTCGGCGTGCGCCCCCCGTGAGTGAAGATCTCCCAGCGGTTGGGCTCGCCGGGCTGCGGCACCTTCTTGGCGTCGATAGCAACCACGATGCATTGGGAGCCGAACTTCTCCGCCGCCTCCTTGACGAACTGGCGGTTGTTCACGGCGGCAGTGTTGATCGAGACCTTGTCGGCGCCCGCATGCAAGAGCCGGCCGATGTCCTCGACGGTGCGCACGCCACCGCCGACGGTAAGTGGCATGAAGCAGCGCTCGGCCGTCCGCTCAACGATGTGAAAGATCGTGTCGCGGTTCTCGTGGCTCGCGGTGATGTCGAGAAAGCAGAGCTCGTCCGCACCGGCGGCATCGTAGGCGGCTGCGGCTTCGACGGGGTCGCCGGCATCGACGAGGTCGACGAAGTTGACGCCCTTGACCACGCGGCCGTCCTTAACGTCGAGGCAGGGGATGATGCGGATTTTCAGCAAGGTTTGGTCTCTTAGGCTGCTGCGATCAAAGCCAGAGCCTCGCGCGCATCAAGGCGGCCGTCGTAAAGAGCGCGGCCGGTGATAGCACCTTCAAGCATAGCATACTCGGGCTTCAGCAAGGCTTTGACGTCGTCGATCGAGGCAAGCCCCCCCGAGGCGATGACGGGGATGCTGGTGGCGCGCGCGAGCCTGGCGGTGGCTTCGAGGTTCAGCCCCTTCAGCACACCGTCGCGCTCGATGTCAGTGTAGATGATTGCCGCTACGCCTGCGTCCTCGAAGCGCTTGGCGAGCTCCTCGGCGGTGAGCTCGGAGGTTTCCGCCCAGCCCTCGACTGCGACCTTGCCCCCCTTGGCGTCGATGCCCACTGCGATGCGGTCCGGGTACTCGACACAGGCGCGGAGCACGAGCTCGGGATCGCGCACGGCGACCGTGCCGAGGATGACACGGGCGATGCCCTGGTCGAGCCAGGCCTCGATGGTCGCCATGTTGCGAATGCCGCCGCCGAGCTGCGCCGGGATGGTGATCGCCTCCAGGATGGCATCGACCGCCTCGCCATTGACCGGCTTGCCGGCGAAGGCGCCGTTCAAGTCGACGATGTGCAGGTATTTGAAGCCCTGCTCCTCGAAAGCGCGCGCCTGCGCGGCCGGGTCGTCGTTGAACACGGTCGCGCGGCTCATCTCGCCGCGCTGCAGGCGAACGCACTGGCCGTCTTTCAGGTCGATGGCGGGAAATAGGATCAACGGTGTCTCGGGTGTCGCTGGCGACGGCACAAGAGGGCCGGCGCGTTGGTCATCAGATCGCTCACTTTGCCGCCGATAGAGAAGCCCCGACCGGTGAAGTCAAGGCCGGCGGCAGAGCGTCGATGCGTGCCCATATGCTCACCATGTCCGTTGCACAGTCCTTTGCGTTACACATTCCCAGTGCGATCGCTCCGAAACGCCATCCCCTGACCGAGGCGGACGCCGTCGACATTTGGATTGCGCGCTGGCTCAGGATCCGCCGCCGCGACCTCATCTCCCGCTACGGCTGCGACCCGCGCCGCCTCTACGAGATCTGGGAGGAGGCCTGTTTTCCAGGTGCGCGCGCCAAGGCCGAGGAGCTGTTCGCGGCGCGCTACCCGTTCCTCGTCGGACGCATCGATTTCGGGCCCCACCGGCGCTTCCCGCGCGGGGTCCATCCGGACCAGCTCGCACTCTTCGAATAGCCCCTGGAACGTCGGTCGGGTTGCCCGATTTTTGCCTTAATGGCGAGAACGGTCAAGAACGTGATGAGAACAAAAGCTGGACAATCCCCATGATTCGTGGCATGTTCTCTTTACGTTCCGACGCCGCAAATGCAGCGCAATCGGGGGTAAGTCTGAGCGTCTCTCCCCCATAAGCCGCCAGCCAGAGAGAGACATCGCCATGCGCACCCTCATCATCTCCTACGACCTCGCCCAACCCCACCGTAACAAGCACGTCCTCGCGCAAGCGATCATGGCGCTGGGCTCCTCCTGGGCCCGCCCGCTCGAGCAGACCTGGTACGTCCGCACCGAGGCGAACGAGGACATGATCGAGCACCAGCTCGCCGGCCACTTGGACCCCGATGACGGCCTCCTGATCCAGGCCGTGAAGGACGATGCGGTGCTGACCAATGCGGCGCTGCGCTGGTTCCGCCAGCGGCGCGCAGGCGTCGAGATCGGGGTTGAGTCCAACATCATCGCCTTCCCCGTCGTGCCCCCCTTCGCCCCCGACGAGCAGCCCGAGCTTCCCCTCGCTGCGGCCTGCTGACGACAACCCAAGTAGATCCCAGGCAGTGCATCAGCGGGGTCGGCCCTCCCAGGTCCGGCCCCGCTGTCGTTTCTGGGGTTGGCCGATAGGGGAGCCTAGGGGCGCCACTTCAGGAAGTTGGCGATGAGCATCACCCCGAGCGTCTGGCTCTTCTCGGGGTGGAACTGCGTGCCCGCCATGTTGTCCTTCGCCACCATGGCGGTGACCGGCCTGCCGTAGTCGGTCTCGGCCACGATCGCCGCGCCGGCTTCCGGCACGAGCTGGAACGAGTGCACGAAATAGGCGTGCAGGCCTTGCGGTCCGGTCTTGATGCCCTCGATCAGCGGGTGCGGGGTCACGACCTTCAACGTGTTCCATCCCATGTGCGGGATCTTCAGGTTCGGATCGCCCGGCTCGATCGCCCGCACCTCACCCGCGATCCAGTCGAGCCCGTCGGTGACCTCGAACTCGAGCCCGCTTGTCGCCATGAGCTGCATGCCGACGCAGATGCCGAGGAACGGGCGGCCCTGCTCGCGCACGGCGCGTTCGAGGCTTGCCCGCATGCCCGGCACCGCCTCGAGCCCGCGCTTGCAGTCGGCGAAGGCGCCGACGCCAGGAAGCACGATGCGGTCGACGGCGGCCACGACCTTCGGATCGGCCGTGACAACGATCTCGGCGTCCGCGCCGCTCTCGCGCGCCGCCCGCTCGAAGGCCTTGGCCGCGGAGTGGAGGTTTCCCGAGCCGTAATCGATGATGGCGACGCGCTGCATTGCTTGCGTTACGCCCCGGAGCCGATGCGCTGACGCCAGCGGGACGCTGCGTCCCGGGCCGTTTGCAGCGCCGTCCCGGCGAGCCCGGAGATTGGGCCCTTCGGCATCGGGCCGGAAAATAGGTCTGGTGAGCGGGGTTGCGTCGTGTGCTGCGCGGGCAGCCAGTCGGCGAAGAAGCGGTACTCGCTTTCAGCGCGGTTGCGGCCCTCGATCCAGGCTACTCGCCGCCAGCCGCGCCGCTCGAGCGCCGCACTCTCGATCGTGCCCGCCTCGAACCCGAACAGGATTTGCGCGATGAGCACAAGCGTGCCACTGACCGAATCGTGGGCGCCGAGGGCCTGGAGCCCCCAGGTCAACGCCCCGATGGCCACAACGAAGACGACGAGCTCAAGCCACAAGCCTTTGATGATCAGCCATAGCGCCGGGAAGATCGCAGCCCACCAGTGGAAGCCGTCCTTGACGAAGACGAGGTGCTCGGCCCGCTCGATTGGATCGTCGGCTGAGTAGCGCGGCTCATAGACTGTGTATTCGACCAAGCGGAGCCTCAGGTGTTGGCGCGGTCAGCCGGCGATCGTGCCCTTAGTCGAGGGCACCCGCCCGGCCTGCCGCGGGTCGGCCTCGACCGCACGCCGCAGAGCGCGGGCGAGCCCCTTATAGCAAGTCTCGGCGATGTGGTGGTTGTTCTCGCCATAGAGGTTCTCGATGTGCAGCGTGATGCCGGCGTTCTGGGCGAAGGCCTGGAACCATTCGCGGAAGAGCTCGGTGTCCATCTCGCCGACCTTGGGCTTGGAGAACTCGACCTTCCAAACCAGGTACGGGCGCCCCGACACGTCGATCGCGACCCGCGTCAAGGTGTCGTCCATCGGTAGGTGCACGTCCGCATAGCGGGTGATGCCCTTCTTGTCGCCAAGCGCCTTCAGCACGGCCTGCCCGAGCACGATGCCTGAGTCTTCTGCCGTGTGGTGGAAGTCGATGTGCAGGTCGCCCTTCGCCTTCAAGGCGATGTCGATCATTGAATGGCGCGAGAGCTGCTCCAACATGTGGTCGAGGAAGCCGATGCCGGTCGTGACGTCGCACTGACCGGAGCCGTCGAGGTCGACGGTCGCGGTGATGTCGGTCTCCTTGGTCTTGCGCGAGATAGTGGCTTGCCGCTTCAAAGTCGTCCTCTTGACCGTAGCTTGGGCCCTGGCTTGCGCCGCCGGAACCGAGCGTTTATCAGCTTGAGCCCTGCGGTTAAAGCCCCGCCACGCCGCGCCGGGC
>CAXMLT010000737.1:0-3194 GCA_964194245.1 uncultured Hyphomicrobium sp. | reverse complement strand
CCCCCCACGCCGCGCGGGCGGCTCGCGAAGGTTCGCGGGCAAGCCTCTCTTGAACGGTGCCGCGCCCGTGCCTAACGTTAGATGCGTCCATTTTTCGGCGAGCGAGCACCATGACAACTGATGTCGACACCGTGATCGAGCGTCGCCGGCTGCGGCGCCGGCTCACCGTGTGGCGCGGCCTCGCCATCACCGGCATCGTGGTGGCGCTGTTTGCCCTTGGCGCGAGCGGCGATCGCCTGTCCGATCAATTCGGCAACAAGCAGATCGCCCGTGTCGCGGTCGAGGGCACGATCCTCGAAAGCCGCGACCAGCTCGAGCTCCTAAAGCGCATCGGCGACGCCGCGTACGTAAAGGCAGTTCTGGTGTTCGTGAACAGCCCCGGCGGCACCACGACGGGCGGCGAGGCGCTGTTCTCGGCCCTGCGCGAGCTCTCCAAGAAGAAGCCGGTCGTCGCCCAGTTCGGCACCGTCGCCGCCTCTGCCGGCTACATCGTCGGGCTTGGCGCCGACCACATCGTCTCGCGCGAGAATACGATCACAGGCTCGGTCGGCGTGCTCATCCAGTGGCCCGAAGTCTCGCAGATGCTCGACAAGATCGGCGTCAAGGTGAACGAGATCAAAAGCGGTGACCTCAAAGCCGTCCCGTCCCCCTTTGAGCCGCTGAGCGAGGAAGGCACCAAGGTCACCAAGTCGATGATCGACGAGGGCTTCCGGTGGTTCCTGTCGCTGGTTGAGAGCCGACGCAACGTCAAGCCCGACCAGATTCCGGGGCTGGTGCAGGGCCGCATCTTTACCGGCCGCGAGGCGCTCGAGTTCAAGCTCGTCGACGAGATCGGCGGCGAGGACCAGGCCGTCGATTGGCTCCGCAATACCCGCAACGTCGACAAGAGCCTCAAGGTCGTCGACTGGAAGCCCGAGCAGGCGGGCTCTTATGGCCTTTTCAGCCAGATTAGCGGGTTCGCGGGCCGCATTTTCGGGGCCTCCTGGCTCGGCCAGGTGCTCTCCCGAGACCCGAGCCTGTCAACGCTTGGCCTTGACGGCCTCGTCTCCGTTTGGCACCCTGCGGAAAATTAAGAGATTACAGTCATTTGCTGCGGGGCTGGCAATGATAAAGTCCGAGTTGGTGCATAAGATCGCGAATGCGAATCCTCATCTCTATCATCGTGATGTGGAGCGTATCGTGAAGGTGGTGTTCGACGAGATCGTCGAAGCGCTATCGCGGGGGGACCGCGTGGAATTACGCGGGTTTGGCGCGTTTACAGTAAAGCACCGCGCTGCACGGCAGGGGCGCAATCCGCGCACCGGCAAGTCCGTCTCGGTGGAGGAAAAGTTCGTTCCCTTCTTCAAGACGGGCAAGGAGCTGCGCGAGCGGCTCAACCGCAACAAGGAAAACCACTAGCCGAGGCTCCCCCATTGCTGCGGCGCATAGTCTGGCTTCTGATCGCACTCCCTGCGGGGCTGCTGCTCGTCACCCTGGCGGTCGTCAACCGCCACGAGGTGCGGCTCGTGCTCGACCCGTTCCAGCCGGACACGCCGGTCGTGTCGCTCGTGCTCCCGTTCTACGTCTATCTGTTCGGGACGCTGCTCTTGGGCGTCGTGCTCGGCGGCACCGCGGTGTGGCTGACGCAGGGCCGCTGGAGGCGCAGCGCACGCGTGCACGGAAAGTCCGCCGTGCGATGGCGCGCCGAGGTCGACCGCCTCACGCGTGAGCGCGACGCGCAAACCGCGGTGCGGCCCAAGCAGCTCGCGGCCTCACGCTGATCGACGCTACTGGCAGCGGGCCGCGCTTCGCGCCTGAAGCGCGGCGCGTCTCAACCCTCGTGAACTCGCAAAGCCTGTCGCAATGACCGTCGAAGTGAAAATCTGCGGGCTCAAGACGGAGGCCGCCCTCGATGCGGCGCTCGGCTCCGGCGCCGACTACGTTGGGCTCGTGTTCTGCGCCGCGAGCCCGCGCAATCTCGACTTCGAGACGGCGCACCGCCTCGCCGAAAGAGCGCGCGGCCGCGCCAGGATCGTCACGCTTCTCGTCGATCCCGACGATACGCTGCTTGACTTGGTCGTCGCTGCTGTCGCGCCCGATATCATCCAACTCCACGGCAGCGAGACGCCGCAGCGGGTCGCCGAGGTGTCAAAGCGGCTCGGCCGCCCCGTGCTGAAGGCGGTCAAGGTGGCGGACGCCGACGATGCGCTTGGCGCGCTCACCTATGCCGGCAAGGCCGACCGCATCCTGTTCGATGCCAAGCCCGTCCCGGGGGCGGTGGGAACCTTGCCGGGCGGCAACGGCGTTCCCTTCGACTGGGAGGCGCTGGCGGGCGTGCGCGTCAAGCTCGACTACATGCTGGCCGGCGGGCTGACGCCGGCGAACGTCGCCGAAGCCATCCGCCTCACGGGCGCGACCGCGGTCGACGTCTCCTCGGGCGTCGAGAGCCGCCCCGGCGAAAAGGACCCCGAGCTGATCCGCAGCTTCCTTCATGCGGCAAAGACCGCTAGAGAGGCGCGATGAAGTGAGGGTTGGCGCCCACCGGCAGGGTACATATGGCGACGGCAAGCAAGACGATGGCAGACAAGAAGGCGAAGGACGCCAAGCTCAACACGTTCCGTGGCGGGCCGGATGAGCGCGGCCACTTCGGTATTTTCGGCGGCCGCTTCGTCGCCGAGACGCTGATGCCGTTGATCCTCGATCTGGAGCGCGCCTACGACGAGGCCAAAGCCGACCCGAAGTTTCACGCACAGCTCGAAAACCTCAATACGCACTACGCCGGGCGCCCTAGCCCGCTCTATTTCGCCGAACGCATCACCAATCATCTGCGCGAAGCGTCCGCTGCTGCGGGAGGCAAGGGCGGCGCGAAGATCTACTTCAAGCGCGACGAGCTCAACCACACCGGCAGCCACAAGATCAACAACTGCCTTGGTCAGATCCTGCTGGCGATGCGCATGGGGAAAACACGCATCATCGCCGAGACGGGTGCGGGCCAGCACGGCGTCGCCGTCGCGACCGTGTGCGCACGCTTCGGGCTGCCGTGCGAGATCTTCATGGGCGCAACCGACGTCGAGCGTCAGAAGCCGAATGTATTCCGCATGAAGCTGCTCGGCGCCAAGGTCAACCCGGTCACGAGCGGCGCCGGCACCTTGAAGGACGCCATGAACGAGGCGTTGCGCGACTGGGTGACGAACGTGCGCGACACCTACTACATC